>NZ_DBHKZK010000075.1:5457-52358 GCF_057314735.1 Cardiobacterium sp. | reverse complement strand
TTTCTATATCAACTACGGATTTGTTTGAGGCAGCATACATTTTAGGACACCACCTCCCACTGTAAACGCAGCGACACCGGCTGACGCATAGCGGTTGCATAATCGCGCCTGCCAACCCCACAACGTTTAGGAGAACGTAATGACAACACCCCCAGAAAATGAGCTGCTGCATAAAGTCGCCATTGAACTTGAAGCTCTTGCAAAAGCCAGAGCGCACTACAGCCCGCAACTCGCTCCCGATTTCAGCGTTTTTGACTATATCGATACCTCGGAATTGGGATTGAGTAGAATCTTAGGAGATTTGCTTAACCCCAAAGGGCGACATGCGCAAGGCACGCTATTCCTGCGGCGGTTTATAGAAACCTGTTTGCCGGATATTGCGCACAATGCGGCTTGGCTGGATTTTATGAAAGACCTGCCCAATACCAGGATTTTTTTGGAAGAACGGACTTCTGCAACAAATGCCTGGCGGCGTATGGATATTTACCTGTCGCAGGCACCACAATTTGGCATCTGCATTGAGAATAAGCCGTATGCACATGACCAGGAAGCCCAAATCTCTGATTACGTCAAAGAACTCAAAGAACGGCATCCCCATTTTCATTTAGTTTATCTGAATGAGCGCGGCATGCCAAGCACATACAGCATCAGCGAAGAAGAACTCAAAGCACTGAAAAAAAGTCAGAGAATTACCTTTTTGACTTACACGAATTTAACAAAATGGTTAAAGGCCTGTATGGCAGATATTCAAAATGCCAGTGTGCTGGAATTTAGCAAGCAACTGGTGCAATTTATCTACAAACAATTTACCGGAGTAAATAATATGAGCGAACAACAACTCTTACTGCAAAATATGGTAAAAAATGAGGAAACCATAACAGCGGCCATAAAAATATCTGCCAATATAACAGAGATGATGAAACTACTTATGATAAAATTAGTTGAAGACTTAGAAAAGTATACAAAAGAGGAATATACTATAACTGCTGATGATTTTACTGGTGCCAGATGGGAAGGAATCAATTTTTCTATACCTGGGAAAGAATATAGCATTCGTTTTGAGTTCGGTAGCACTGGGTTTAATAATCCAGTTTTGGGCATTTTCTCCCCCAAGGATTTAAAAGCATCAGATCATAAGCAAATATTTGATAAAATTGAAAATTTATTCAAGAATCAGGAAAAGAATAGCCTGCATCAAAATATTCGTTTCAAAGATAATGGCCATTGGCCAATGTGGTATTGGTTTTCTCATCTGACTGGTGACAACGGCTCAAAACCATGTACATGGCAGAATGATGCCAAACCTTGGGAAATGATAAAGAGCGGCAAAATGGCAGAAAAAATTATCGCCGAGGTAGATGCGTTATATAAATTTCTGCAAAACGCCGAAAGCGCACCTAAATAAGCCGCAGCAAGGCGCTGCTTACAACCCAAACCGTAGGTAGCAACGCACCATACCATTTACATACACCTGAGCGCTCCATGTGTATGTAAATGTGAGTCTGCAAGGACACCGTGTACATCGTGAGTTCACCCTGCTCCTGCTACGGGTAAGGAATTCTCATATGGCAAACAGCCCTTGAAAGAGATACCCAACCTTTTAAACTAAACCCCGACAGCCGCCTTTCATCAGGCGGCTTTTTCATGCGACACGAACTGACGTTACCCCCTGCATAATGCGTCCCGAACCCTTACCGTTCATCACCCTTTCAAGGAGAACATTATGCAAACTGATACCACAACGACAGCCGCGACCAACTGGCGTCTTGAGCCTTCTTCCCTGAGCCTGTACGCGGAAAAGCTGATTATCCGCATCATTCTGCAACACGACGGCCTAAGAAAAAACTTTGGGCAACATTCCTGGGATGAAGATGTCGCCCTACCGCTGGGACTACCTGAAAAACTGCGGGATGAACCCGATATGCAGCAAATCGTTCGTACCCTGCTGGAAGCGCGCTGGCAAGAAATCCGGCATAAAGAAGATGATGAAACCTCTTTTTTTGTCCAGGCCGAAAAAATATTGACTTTATTACTGCACGTCTCAGTTTTAATGAAACTGAAATTGCCTTATTTCGCTTGGCAGTCTATTTACGTGGCGAAAAAGCATTGCGTGAGATATTTGATAGATATAATATGCGTGATTTTAATCGTTGCAATCATTTTATTGCTGATTTTCTTGATCTTTCACCAAATAATGTTTTTTGCGCTTTGAAAAACAATTCAAAATTATATCTATACGAGTTTATTGAAAGAGGTGGTTATTGCCATAAGGTAGAAGATTACCTCAAATGGGGCGATGCGCTGGAATTTGAGCAATTCATGCACGATCCGTTAACCGAGCAAAGCTGGCTAAGCACTTGCGCTACTGCAAGTGCGCCGCCCTCGCTGCAATGGGATGATTTCTCACACATCACCTTCCTGCGTGACAGTGCCCTGCGTTATTTGCAGCATATGCGCGATAGCGGGCAACCCGGCGCCAATATTCTGCTTTACGGCAAACCTGGTACAGGCAAAAGCGAATTTGCCGCATTGCTTGCCGAAAAAGCCGCCGTTCATCCCTACGCCATACTTAGCCAGGATGAAGATGGCGACTGCATTGATGGCAAAGCACGACTGGTGAAATTTCGTGTTGCGCAAACATTATTGGCAGCGCAGCGTTCTTTGCTGATTTTTGATGAGGTTGAAGACGTTTTTTCTAGTAGCGCATTTCAGCGTTCTGTCGCCGGTTCGCACAAAGCCTGGATCAATGATTTTCTGAGTAACAACCCCGTCCCTACCATCTGGATCAGCAATGATGTTTCCTGCATGGATCGGGCGGCGATTCGCCGTTTTGATTTGGTGATTGAAATGCCGGATTTACCGCGGGAAAAGAAAGCGCGTTTGCTGGAAACGGCAAGTGCGGGGCGACTGTCGGCGGATTATGTTCAGCATTTTTCGCGGCAGCCGCAATTATTGCCCGCCGTGATTGAACGCGGGCTGAAAGTTGCCAGTATTGTTTGCGGTGACAATTCGGATTTTGGCGGGCAGGCGCTGCATATTTTCAACCAAACCTTGCAGGCGCAGCGGCATAAAACGATTGGCAAATTGCCTGCGGCAAAGGCGGCCTATTCTTTGCAATGGGTAAATTGCGACAGCGATTTGGCGGCTATCAGCGCAGGATTGATTGCCCGTCCGCAGGGGCGTATTTGTTGTTATGGCGCGCCGGGGACGGGTAAATCTGCCTGGGCGCAATGGATTGCCGAGCAGGCGGGATTACCGGTGTCGCTGTGCAAGGGTTCGGATTTGTTGGACAAATATGTGGGCGGTACGGAGGAAAATATTGCCGCCGCTTTTCGCCGCGCCGATACGCTTGGCGAGGCACTGATTATTGATGAGGCGGATTCTTTTCTCTTTGCCCGGCAAGGGGCGGAACGCAGTTGGGAGCGCAGTATGGTCAATGAAATGCTGACGCAAATAGAGCAATTCGACGGCCTGCTGGTAATTACCACCAATTTGATGGATGAGCTCGATCCCGCCGTTCTGCGCCGTTTTGATTTGAAGCTGAAATTTGACTGGCTCACCGCTGGGCAAGCCGCCGCACTCGCCGCTGAGCATTTATCGCTATTGCATTTGCCGCCCCTGGATGCGGCACAACAGACGCGTTTGCAACAATTAACTTCGCTTGCGCCCGGCGATTTCGCCGCCATTGCCCGCCGCCACCGTTTTGCGCCATTTGTGAATGCAGCGGAATGGTTGCAGACGTTAATGGAGGAATGTCAATTAAAGGCACCGCATCTGCAAAAACGGCGTATCGGTTTTTAAGAAAATCATCACCGGGTTACAATGGCGTTTTCTATTTTGCAGGGAATCATTCATGCAACTCCAATTCCTCGGTACGGGCGCCGGAATGCCCAGCAAATCACGCAATGTTTCCGCGCTGGCGCTTAATCTCGACAGCCCGGCAGCGCAAACCTGGCTTTTTGATTGCGGCGAGGCGACGCAGCACACTATTTTGCATACCACCGTTCGCCCCGGCCGTATTCGCCGCATTTTTATCACCCACCTGCACGGCGATCATATTTTTGGCCTGCCCGGCCTGCTTTCCAGCCGGGGGATGATGGGCAATGACACGCCGATTGATCTCTACGGCCCGGCAGGCATCCGCCGTTTTCTGGAAACGGCGCTGGCGGTTTCCGCCAGTTTCCTGCCCTATCCGTTGCACATTCATGAGTTTGCCGAAGCCGGCACGGTGCATGAAGACGAGCTTTACGGCGTCAGCGCACGTCCGCTCATCCACGGCGTGGCGAGTTTCGCCTATGTGATTCGCGAGGCGGTGCAGCCCGGCGCGCTTGATGTCGCCCGCCTGCGCGCCGAGGGCGTCCCCACCGGGCCGCTGTATGCGCGGCTGAAAAACGGCGAGACCATCACCCTCGGCGATGGTCGCGTGCTGCACGGCGCCGATTACTGCGCGCCCGCTCGCGCCGAACGCCGTGTGGTGATTTTTGGCGACACCCGCCACGACGACGCGCACGCCGATTTTTGCCGCGATGCCGACCTCATCGTGCATGAGGCGACGTTTGCCGGGGGCGAGGAAGCGCTCGCCGCACGCCACGGACACAGCACCGCCGACGAAGCCGCCCGCCTTGCGCGCGATGCCGGGGCGAAACGGCTCTACCTGACCCACATCAGCGCCCGCTACGATGCGGCGGAAACGGCAGCGTTGCTCGCCCGCGCCCGCAAGATTTTCCCCGCGACCGAACTCGCGCATGACCGTCTGGTGGTGGATGTACCGCGGACGGCACGCGGCGCGGGTTAGGTCGCCGAATTTGAATCGGCGTATCATCGCCAAGTGTCAAACAAACAGTCTTCCAGCCAGCCCCCCAAATGACCGCCAAAAAAATCCTCGCCCGCCTCACCGCCTGCGCCGTCGCCCTCTACCTGCTGACGCTGACCGCGCTCTATTGCCTGCAAGAGCGGCTGCTGTTCCACCCTGCCCCGCTTGCGCCAAATCACAGCTTCCACTTCGCCGCGCCGTTTGCCGAAATCCGCCTGCCCGCCGACGGTGCCACCCTGCACGGCCTCTATTTCCCCGCCACACCGCCCGTCAAAGGTCGCCTCCTCTTTTACCACGGCAACACCGGCTCGCTGGACGACTGGGGCGGGGTCGCCGCCCGCTTCGCCGCGCTTGGTTACGACAGCTACGCCTTCGACTACCGCGGCTACGGCAAAAGCGACGGGCGCATCGAAAGTGAAGCGCAGCTCAACGCCGATGCCGACCGCATGGCGGCATACGTCCAACAACAGGGCGATGGTCGCTTTGCCGTCGTCGGCTACTCGCTCGGCAGCGGACTGGCGGCGCGCGCCGCGCAAAAATACCGCGCCGACACCCTGCTGCTCGCCGCCCCCTACGAACGCCTCGACCAGCTCCAGCAGGAAAAGGTCCCCTTCGTGCCGCACTTCCTGCTCAAATACCACCTCCCCACCGCCGCATACCTCGCCGACGCCCACAGCCAAATCACCCTGATTCACGGCAGCCGCGACACCCTCATCCCGCCCGCACACAGCCGCCGCCTCGCCACACAACTCAAACCCGGCGATGCCGCCTTTGAGACCGACGCCGCACACGGCAACCTCCTCGCCGACCCGCAATTCTGGCAGATTGCGACAGCGCAGCTGACGGCGCCTGACCAAATTGACAGCCCGCCGCCGCGCAACCCCGTTACAATCACTCCCGTCCCCAGTCAATAAACAAGGAGCATCCCAATGAACAAAACCCTCATTGCCCTCGCCTGCCTCGCGGCCTTCACCCTAACTGAACCCGCCCTCGCGCAAGCCACCATCAGCAGCGGCAAGGCCACCATCAGCCGTGCCAAAGGTGCGAAAAAAACCGTGCGCAAAAAAGCCGTCGCCAAAAAACCCGCTGCGGCCGCCGCACAAAACAACACCGACGACGTGCAGCACATCGAAGGCCGCATCAGCGGCGAACAAACCGCCGACTATCCGCTTAATCTCCAGCCGGGACAAAGCCTTACCGTCAAACTCACCACGCCGCACACCAGCACCCACTACCTGCTGATGCCGCCCGAAGGCGACGAAGTACTGCACAACAGCGCACTCGACGGCGCCGAATACAAAGGCACCACCAAACAGGGCGGCAAATACCGCGTTCAGGTCTATATGCTGCAATCGGCGGCCAAACGCGGCGAAACGGCGCCATACAACCTCACCATTACCACCGGCAAGGCTGCGGCCAAAGCCGCTACCGTAGTCCCGCCGCCCGCGGACAACCGCAACATTGACGGCCATATCAGCGGCAGCGAAACCCGCGAATACCCGGTGAACATCAAACAGGGTCAGGCGGTCAACGTCCTGCTCAGCAGCGCCAACAAAAACACCCACTTCAACCTGCTGCCGCCGAAAGGCGAAGAAGCCGTGCATAACGGCACCGTGAGCGGCAACCAGTACACCGGCGTCGCCAAACACAGCGGCGAATACCGCGTGCGCGTTTACCTACTTGACGCCGCCGCCAAGCGCAACGAAACCGCCAAATACAACCTGAAAATCAGCACGGGACAATAAGAACCTGCCCAACATCCGCTACAGGCGTCATGCGCGCAGGATTGGGCGGGCTGCGGGATTACAAGACTTGACAAAGTAGCCCACATTACCTGCGTCTTGCACCCTGCATCCCGTTCCAACCTGCACGCATCCGCCTCGCACCAAGATATTGAGCAGGCTCTGAAAACCACAAGGTGCGCCCTGGCGCACCTTTTTTAAGGCCACGCAAAACCCGCCAGACACCCCTACCATGCCCGAACTGCCCGAAGTCGAAACCACCCGCCGCGGCATCACGCCGCACCTCGAAGGCCGCCGCATCCGTGCCATCACCGCCCAAGTCGCCAAACTGCGACAACCGCTCGATGTCTCCGCACTCAACCGCCTCCGCGGCCACACCATCACCCGCGTCGAGCGGCGCGGCAAACACCTCGTCCTGCACGCCGACCAGCCCGAACTCGCGCTGCATATCCACCTTGGCATGAGCGGCGCGCTGCGCGTCGTCCCCGCCGACAGCCCGCGCAAAAAACACGACCACGTCACCATCGCCCTTGATGACGGTCACGAACTGCGCCTGCACGACCCGCGCCGCTTCGGCCACATCGCCCTGATTGACCCCGCCCGGCCACCGGCGAGTCTCACCACACTGGGCGACGAACCGCTGGACGACACCTTCAACGGCGACCGCCTCCACGCACAAACCCGCGGCAAAACCGCCGCCATCAAAACCCACATCATGAACCAGCGCTACCTGGTCGGCGTCGGCAACATCTACGCCACCGAAGCACTGTTTGCGAGCGGCATACACCCCGCCCGTGCCGCCGACAGCCTCAGCCGCGCCGACTGCAGCCGCCTCGCGGATGCCATCAAAAGCGTGCTGCGCGCCGCCATAGAACAGGGCGGCACCACCCTGCGCGATTTCACCCACCCCGACGGCACCCACGGCTACTTCGCGCAGACACTTGCCGCCTACGGCAAAAGCGGCGAACCCTGCCCGCGCTGTCAGCGCCCGCTGCAAAACATGGTGATTAACGGCCGCAGCACCGTCTATTGCCCGTATTGCCAGGAATAACCGCCGCCATCGAACCACCGACACCCACCACTACGAGCCGGTTTATAGCCATCCCCCGAAAGCCTCATACGGTGTTGCGTCGCCTGACCGGGCACCCTAAAAAAAATGGCGAAGCTATTTTTTAGGGAAACCCGCGCCGTACAAGGATTTGTGAGGATTGCTATACAACGGACGCTCAGCGTTTGCGCCGCAATACGGTGGTCGGGATGTCCTGGCTTTCGCGGTATTTGGTGACGGTGCGGCGCGCGATTTTGTGTCCCTGTTCGGTGAGGATGTCGGTGATTTTTTGGTCGGAGAGCGGTTTGGCCGGGTTTTCTTTGGCGATGATGTCGGCAATCAGTGCCTTGATGGCGACGATGGACTGGTCGTCGCCATCGCTGTTTTCCAGTTGTGCCGAGAAGAAGTAGCGCAGCTCGTAGATGCCGCGTTTGCACATCAGGTATTTGCCGTTCACCGCGCGGCTGACGGTGCTTTCGTGGATGTCCAGCATTTCCGCGACTTTTTGTCTGGACAGGGGCCGCATCGCCGCTTCGCCTTCCTGGAAGAAGTCTTGTTGCAGAGCGACGATGAGGTGGGCGACGCGGCGGATGGTGTCGGCGCGTTTGTCGATGGCGGTGAGGAACCAGCGCGCTTCTTGCAGTTGGGCTTGCAGCAGGGTTTTGTCCGCGCCTTTGGCGGCTTCGGCGATTTTGAGGTAGTCCTGGTTCAGGGTGAGTTCGGGGCGGATGTTGTCGCTGGTTTCGATGTAGCTGATGCCGTTTTTTTCGCGGACGATGATTTCGGGTTCGATGTATTGCGGGGCTGCTTCGCTGTAGCTTTGGCCGGGGCGCGGGTCGAGGCTGCGCAGCAGCGCGATGGCGTGGTCGTAGGTCTCGGCGCTCATTTCGAGGCGCTGGCGGATCATCGCCGGGTTTTTGCTGATGAAGCCGAAGTAACGCCGCATGATTTGTTGGAGTTCGGCCAGCCACGGGGTGTCTTTCGGTAATGCCGCGATTTGCAGGTTGAGGCATTCTTCGAGGTCGCGCGCGCCGATGCCGGTCGGCTGGCATTGTTGCACGATGCGCAGGCCGCGCTGGAGTTGTTCGGGCGGCAGTTGGTGGGTGTGCGCGAGTTGGGCGATGTCGGCCCGGAAGTAGCCGTCGTCGTCGAGTTCAAAGGCGATGGTGAGTGCCGCCTGGCGCTGGGCTTCGCTCAGGTGCGGCATTTGGCTGATTTGTTCTTCGAGCCAGGCGCCGAGGTCGGGGCGGCCGCTGAGGTAGAGTTCGAGGTTGGGGTCTTCTTCCTGGTAGGGCTGGTGGTCTTTCCAGTCGTAGTCGTAGTGTTCTTCCCAGGTGCTGTCGTATTCGAGTTCGCCGGAGAGGTGGTTGAGCAGGCCGGTTTCGGGTTCGTAGTCGCCGTCTTCGTTTTCGCTTTCGCCCGGGCTGCCGCGCTCTTGCTGGTAGTCGTTTTTGCGCTCCAGCATGATGTTTTGGCTCAGCATGGCGCTGATTTCGGTTTGCAGGTCGAGGCTGTTCATGTTGAGCAGTTTGATCGCCTGCTGGAGTTGCGGGGTGAGGGTGAGGCTTTGTTTGAGGCTGAGGTCTAGGCTCTGGTTTTGTTGCATGGTCCTTATGCCGGTTAGTTGAGGGTGAAGTCTTCGCCGAGGTACACCCGCCGCGCTTCTTCGTTGGCGACGATTTCGGCGGGCGCGCCTGCGGCAATGATGGCGCCGTCGGAGAGGATGTAGGCGTGGTCGCAGCTTTTCAGGGTTTCGCGCACGTTGTGGTCGGTAATGAGCACGCCGATGCCGCGATCGGTGAGGTGGGTGATGATGTTTCTGATGTCGCCAACGGCGATGGGATCCACCCCGGCGAAGGGTTCGTCCAAGAGGATGTAGCGCGGGTTGCAGGCAAGGGTGCGCGCGATTTCGCACCGTCGCCGTTCGCCGCCGGAGAGGCTTTGGCCGAGGGTGTCGGCGCGGCTGGCGATGCCGAGGTCTTGCATGAGTTCGTGTGCGCGCGCTTCGCGGTCGGGTTTGTTGAGGTCGGTGGCGAGTTCGAGGATGGCGAGGATGTTGTCGCGCACGCTCAGTTTGCGGAAGACGCTGGCTTCTTGTGGCAGGTAGGAGAGGCCGAGGCGGGCGCGGCGGTGTACGGGCAGCGCGGTGATGTCCGCACCGTCCAGCAGGATGCGGCCACGGTCGGGGCGGACGAGGCCGATGGTCATGTAGAAGCTGGTGGTTTTGCCCGCGCCGTTCGGGCCGAGCAGGCCGACGACTTGCGCGGCGTCCACTTGGTAGCTGGCGTCTTTGACCACGCGGCGGTTGCGGTAGTTTTTTTCGAGGTGTTCGGCGATGAGCATGGTTATTTGGTTTTTGGCTGGAAGGTCATGTTGACGCCGCGCCCGCTGACGCGCTCTTGTTTGAGGTTGTAGGTGAGGTGGTCGGCGCGGGTTTCGTTTTTGTCCTGTTTGACGTGGGCGTTTTTGTCGATTTCGACGGTGGAGGTCAGCACGGTGTATTTCATGTATTGGCCGCTGCCGTCTATCGGCGGCTCTTTGGCGGGGACGTAGTGGAAGGTGGTCGGGTTGCCCCAGCTTTCGATGGTGTGGATTTTGCCCTCTTGCAGGCGGATGACGATTTTGTCGCCTTTCAGGTTCATTTCGCCTTGCGTCACGACGACGTGGCCGGTGTAGGTGGCGATGCCGGTGTTGGCGTCGTATTCGCCGCTGTCGGCCTTGAGGTTGATGGGCAGTTGCTGCGGGTTGTTGGTCGCTTTTTCTTGTGCGTGGGCAATGGTCGCGAGGAAGGCGAGTGCGAGCAGGGTTTTAGCGGGCGGTTTCATAGGTGCTCCTGATGTCGTGGTCGAGGGTGATGCGGTTGCTGTTCATGTCCCAGCGTGCGCCTATGGCGTCGGTGCGGCTGGTTTCGCTGGCAAGGGTTATCGGGTCGGCGGTTTCGGCGATTTGGCTTTCGGGGTGGTAGTGCAGGCTCGCGGTGTCGATTTGGTAGTGGTGTGTGCCGCTCTTTTGTTCGCCGTGGACGCCGCCGCTGAGGGTTATCAGGTTTTTGGCGTCGTTGCGCTCGGCCAGCGCCGCGCGCAATTGGCGTTCGCCGTTTTGCAGGCGGGCGCGCATTTGTGGCTGGTAGAGGCGGTCTTCGCCGCTTTTGAGGTGTTCGGCGCGCGGGCTTTGCAGGACGCTCACTTGCAGGCCGTCGGCGTCGTATTGGTAAAGGGTGCTGTTTTCCAGCGAGAGGCGTACCGGGTCTTCGGCGGCGGGGGCGGTGCTGCCGCTGTTTTCGCGCTGCCACCACCACAGGGCGACGAGGACGGCGGCGGTCGTCCAGATGAGGTCGCGGCGGGTCATGGGCGCGGCTCCTTTACATACAGGGGAGCGCTCATCGTGTATGTAAATTCAAACATCACGCCACCCCCGCGCGCAGCAGGTCGTGGATGTGGATGATGCCGGCGATGCGTTCGCCGTCCAGTACCGGCAGCGCGGTGATGTGGCGTGCTTCCATCTGTTGTAGCGCTGCGGCGGCAAGCACGGCGGGCGCGGTGGTTTGCGGGTCGCGGGTCATGACTTCGGCGATGGGGCGTTGCAAGGCGTCCGGGTATTTTTCCAGCGCACGGCGCAGGTCGCCGTCGGTGAAGATGCCGAGCAGGCGCTCGCCGTCGCTGACGAGTGTCACGCCGAGGCCTTTGTCGGTGATTTGAAACAGCGCGGTTTGCACGCTGGCGTCCAGCGCCACTTGCGGCACGGCGGCGTCGCGGCGCATGACGTCGCCGACTTTGGTCATCAGCCGCCGTCCCAGTCTGCCGTAGGGGTGCGAGCGGGCGAAGTCCTGTTCGTTGAATTGCCGTGCCTGCATCAGGGTGATGGCAAGCGCGTCGCCGAGTGCCAGCGTGGCGGTGGTGCTGGTGGTTGGGGCGAGGCCGAGCGGGCAGGCTTCTTTTTCGATAATGATGGGCAGGTGCAGGTCGGCCTGTTGTGCCAGCGCTGATTGCGGGCGGCCGGTAATGGCGATGGTTTTGACGCCGAGTGCGCGCACAATCGGCAGCATCATCAGGATTTCCTGGCTTTCGCCGGAGTAGGAGATGGCGAGGATGGTATCGTCGGCGGTAATCATGCCGAGGTCGCCGTGTCCGGCTTCGGCGGCGTGGACGAAGAAGGCGGGCGTGCCGGTGCTGGCGAGGGTTGCCGCGATTTTTTCGCCGATGTGGCCGGATTTGCCGAGGCCGGTGACGATGATGTGGCCGCGCGTGGCAAGCAGCAGGTCGCAGGCGGCGAGGAAGGGCGCGCCGAGTTGGTCGATTTGCGCGCGCACGGCGTCGGCTTCGAGGCGCAGCACGTCGCGGGCGTGGTCAAGGCGGGTGTCGCTCATGCGTAATGCTCCAGCGGTGCGGGGGTGCCGCGCAGGGCGTCGAGGTAGAGCGGCACGGCGGCGTCGGCATCGCGCCAGTTTGCCTGTCCGGCGGGATAGACGGCGCGGCTCAAGGGGGTATCGACCCAGCCGGGGTCCACGGTGGCGAAGCCGATGGCCGGGTAGGCGTGTTTTTCGGCGTGCAGGGTGGCGATGAGTTTTTCCAGCGCGGCCTGGGCGACGCCGTAGCTGTGCCAGTAGGCGCTTTGCACGCGGTGCTGGCTGTGCAGGCTAAAGATGACGCGCGGGTTGTCGCCCGCTTGCAGCAGTTCGCGCTGCGTCTGGAACAGCCACAGCGGCGCGGTCAGGTTCACTTGCAGCCCTTGCAGCCAGGCGGTGGGGTCGTCGTGGATGAGCGGGCGCAGGCCGCCGCATACCGCCGCCAGATGGATTTGCGCGTCCAGTTTGCCGTGGTCTTCGCCAATCATCGCGGCGAGGCGGCTGTAGGCGTCGTAGCCGCTGCGCCACAGGTCAAACGGCACGAGGGTGTGGTCGCCGCGCAGTTCGTCGTCGAGCGCTTCCAGCGAGAGCGGGTCGAGGTCGAGCAGCAGCAGGTGATGACCTTCGGCGTCGAGCGCGCGGGCAAGCGCCTGGCCGATGCCGCCGCAGGCGCCGGTGAGGAGGATGGTTTTCATGGTTCAACTCCCA
Source organism: Cardiobacterium sp. (assembly GCF_057314735.1). Lineage (NCBI taxonomy): Bacteria > Pseudomonadati > Pseudomonadota > Gammaproteobacteria > Cardiobacteriales > Cardiobacteriaceae > Cardiobacterium > Cardiobacterium sp. Next base: position 39,702 of record NZ_DBHKZK010000075.1, on the reverse strand, counting down.
AGAGGTAAGGGCGCAGCGCGGCGACGTCCGCCACGAAAGCGAGCGGGCGGTCAGCAGCGGCGAGTTCGGCGCGGCTGGTGTAGCCGTAGTCGCAGTAAATCGACGGCATCCCGGCGCGAGTGGCGGCGCGGATGTCGGCGTTGCTGTCGCCAATCATGATGCAGCGCTCCGGCCTGACGCCGACGAGCGAGCAGGCGTAGGCGAGCGGTGCCGGGTCGGGTTTGCCAACGGCGAGGGTGTCGCCGCAGACCAGCGCCGCCGCGCGCAGCTCAAAACCGAAATGGCGGGCGATGGCGTAGGTGAAGCGCTCCAGCTTGTTGGTGACGACGCCCCAAGGCACGCCGCGCGCTTCCAGCGCCGCCAGCAGGTCTTCCATGCCGGGGAACCAGCGGGTATGGTCGGCGATGTGTTGCAAATAATCGGCGTAAAAGGCGTCCTGCAACACGGGCAGGCGCGGGTCGTCCGCCTCGGCGGCAAGCGCATGGCGCAGCATCGCGCGCGAACCGTGTCCGGCGTAGGGCAGAATGGCCTCCGGCGGCGCGGCATCGTAGCCGTGTTGCACCAGGGCGCGATTGACGGCGGCGATGAGGTCGGACGCGGTGTCAAGCAGCGTGCCGTCCAAATCGAACCACACCGCCTGATAGGGCGCGCTCACGCCGCCTCCTTGCGCGCGGCGAACAAATAATTGATGTCGAGGTGGCGTGACAGCCGCGCCGTTTGCCGCAGCGGCAAATAATCCATGCCGCAGAAGGCGACCGGGGTCAGCCCGGCGCGCGTTGCCATGCGCGCAAGCTCCGCCGGTTTGATGAACCAGTCATATTGATGCGTGCCCTGCGGCACCAGGCGCAGCAGGTATTCGGCGGCGCAAATCACGCCGAGGCGCGCCTTCACGGTGCGGTTTACCGTCGAAAAAAACGCCCAACCACCCGGCTTCAGCAGCGCGTGAATATCGCGCAGCACCGCCGCCGGATCGGAGACGTGCTCCAGCATCTCCATGCAGGTGACGGCGTCGAACGACTCGCCACGCGCGACCGCATCACGGCTGGATTCGAGGCGATATTCCACCGCCTGCCCGGCACGGTGCGCTTCCGCCGCCTGTAGCGCGGATTCGGCGAGGTCAATGCCGACCACCGACGCGCCGCGTTCCGCCAGCGCCTCACTCAAAATGCCGCCGCCGCAGCCGACATCCAGCACACGCAGCCCCTGCAAATCAACAAAACGCTCAATGAACTGCAAACGCGCGGGATTAATCTGGTGCAGCGTGCGGTAAGGGCCATGCGCGTCCCAAAACGCGCTGCCGTGCTGCTGAAAACTGCCAATATCGGCGGAAAGCGGGACAGATTGCATAAAACCTCCGGTTAAAACGGCTTGAGCGAGGCGAGGAGGACAATGGCAATCAAGGCCACGCTCGGCACCTCATTGAAAAAACGGTAAAACTTGTGACTGCGGCGATTAAGACCTGCGGCAAAGGTGCGGTTGATGCGGCCGCAAACGATTTGGTAGGCGACCAGCCCCGCGACCAAAACCAGCTTGGCGTGCAGCCAGCCCCGGCCAATCAAATGCGCCCAACCACCTGCCCACAGCAGCAGTCCGCCAAACACCAGCGTCAGCCCCATGCCGATATGCCCCATGACATAGAGCTTGCGCTCCATCACACAAAAACGGCGCATCGTGGTGGCATCGCCACCGTCCTGCGCCATCGCGTGATAAACATAGAGTCGTGGCAGGTAAAACAATTCGGCAAACCAGCACACCATGCCGATGATATGCAGCGCCTTCCAGGTCAAATACGCCATAAAACATTGCCTCTTGTAGTGTAATGGCGCGCAGTTTACCGCATTGGCACGAATATTGCTAAGGGCGGCACCCCGCCGCCCCGTTTATAGCCATCCACCGAAAGTTTCAGACAAGGCGCATCGCCGAAGACGGTACGCGGTTGTACGGCGCGGGTTTCCCTAAAAAATGGCTCCGCCATTTTTTAGGGTGCCCGGTCAGGCGACGCAACACAGTATGAGACTTTCGGTGGATGGCTATACATACAGGATAGCGGGGAAGGTGTATATAAACGGCATCCCGTAAAATATCCGCCCCTCCTTTTACAACCTGCCCCGATGACCTTCAACACCCTCGACCGCCTGCTGCATGGCTACTTCGCCGCCTTCATCCTCCTCGGCTGGATTATCCCGAACCACATCGGCGGCGCCCGCTTCATCGCTTGCATGGTCTGGGCGGGGCTGATTATTACCACCCTGATGCGCCGCCAGCACAGTCAGCGCGTCCAGCACCGCTTCCGCAAAGTCGTCGCCACGGGTTTTGGCGCGACCCTGCCGCTGGTCGTCGCCGCGATGCTGTGGTCAGAAACCCTGTCGCTGTTCGATGACTGGCGCAACGGCGACTACCGCGTGCCGCGCGCCGAGCTGCTGTACGCCGCCTTTACCCTGCCGGCGGCGGAACAATGCGACGACAAAAGCTGTCGATTGTCCGCCGATGGTCTCCGCCTGCACTGTACAACCGCAAAAAAATACAACACTTGCGACCACGCCTATCCCTTCGCCGGACAAGCGGCGCAGGTGTGGCATTACGACGGCAGAGTGTACGAACTGCGCGTGGGCGACCGCGTCATTTACGATTACGACGCGCAAATCGCCGCCTTTGAGAACGAGCGCCACGAGCTACGCCTCGGTATGTTGGAGCTGATTTTCTTCGCCGCCCTGCCGCAATTGTGGCTCGCCTGGCAATACTACCGCCTCGGCAAGGCGATGCCGGAAGAAAGCGGCGAAGCGCCGCAATACCGCATCCTGCCGCGCAAGGGCGAACGCGCCCGGCGCAACTGCAACTTCCCGCCGCCATTGAACCGTGCCATCAGCGTCGCCCGCATCTTTGCAGGCGTCCTCCTGCTGCCGCTGCTCGCCGTCTTCGCTCTCGCCGTCGCCAAAGGCACGCTCACCCTGTCGCTGTTCACCACGCTTGCCATCCTTGCCGCTTTTGCCGTTGCCCTGAGCCGCTATCCGGGCAGCCGCTACTGGCGCTACCGCGCGGCCAGTCACACCATCGAGCGCGCCCGCGTTCGCCGTATCGAAGCGGCGTACCCGCTCGCCGACTGGCAGGCGGTCGCGGTCATGCAGGATAAGGAAGACGAATGGGCGGTCTGCCTCATCGGCGACGACGGCGCAAAAACTGTCGAACTGGAACGCTTCCGCGTCTTCACCGGCGGTCGCACCTACGCGCGCCGCTACCGCAAACAGGTCGCCCGCGCCACCGGGCTGGCCGAATGGGAAGAATGCTAAAGGCGGTTTGCCAAAGAATATAAACCGACCTTGGCCTTAACCCTCGATTTGCCGTAACTCCTCTGCCCCGTAGGGTGGGCCTTGGCCCACCATCACTAACATCTGGCCAATATCTGGTTGAATGGTGGGGCAAGCCCCACCCTACTTGATCCCTGCGCTTGCCGTAATGGGCTATTGCGCTGCGCCATTCTTTTCCACATTCGCCAGGCAATCCGCCAGGGATTTTTTGAAAGAGCGCGGCGATTTGTTTTCCCCGCCTGGTTCGAGTAGGTCGGTAATCTGGCATTTTCCCGTCGTGCAGTCGAATTGGTAGGTGACGGTGGTCGGCTCATCGAAATTTTTGAAGGTTGCCGCGACGGTGTTTTTGTCCAGCGTTTTGATTTTCAGGGTGCGTTTGATGCTGGCGGCGTCGTAGTCCTGTCCCTGAATGATAAAGTCGTAATCGATACAGCCCATTTCGCCGCCTGCCAGTTGTTCATCTTTGGCAAAGAGTGCTTTTATTTCGGCGCTGGCGTAGTCGTCAAAGGACACGCCGCTGTCCGTGGCATTTTCTTCCTGATAGACGCGATAGAGTTTTTGCACGATTTGTTCCGGCGTTTCCGCTTTTCCGGCGTCCTTGGCGAAGGTTGTGCTGACGGCTAGCAGTAACAGGGGAAAAAGGTTTTTTTTCATGGCAATTCCTGTTTTTTGGTGTGGTGTTTATTCGGCGTGAATGCCCCAGGCGGCGTACTGTTCGCGGTCGGCGTCGCTGATTTGCCGCAGGACGCGGCAGGGGTTGCCGACGGCGAGGCTGTTTGCCGGGATGTTTTTGGTGACGACGCTGCCCGCGCCAATGACGCTGTTGCCGCCGAGCCAGACGTTGTTGCCGATGGTAATCGGCGCAGTGTGTTCCCAGGTTGCGTTGCGCAGCGCGGGGTGCAGCGGGTGGTTGACGGTGTAGAGGGCGACGTTGGGTGCAAGGAGGACGTTGTCGCCGATGGTGACAACGCCGCCGTCGAGGATGGTACAGCCGCTGTTGGCGTAGAAGTTGCGGCCAAAGCGGATGCCCTCGCCGTAGTCGCAGTGAAAGGGCGGGGTGATGTGGATGCCGTCGGGTAGTGCGCCGAGGAGTTCAGTGAGCAGCGCCTGTTGCGCGGCGGTGTCGTCCGGTGGGATTTGCGTGTTGTAGCGCCAGAGCAGGCGGCGGCAGCGGTCGCGGCGCGCCTTGAGGTCAGGGTCGTAGGGCAGGTGCGGCGCGCCGCTGCGCATCGCGTCCCAGGCGGCGCTCATCAGTAGTCTCCGAGCGGTTTGGCGGGGTCGTAGGCGGCGTCGGTTTCTTTGACGATGGCCTGGCCGCAGTAGCGACCATTGGCATCGCCGGTCAGTTGCGGGTCGCCGTAGAGTTCCCAGCCATTTTGCAGGGCTTCGGTAACACGGCGGCAGAAGCTGCTGTCGTCGGGGCCGGTGAGGAAGCGGTAGATTTTCATGGGGTCTCCGGGGGTTGGGTTTTATGGTTACAGCCAAGGGCTGTTTGTGTCGTTTATTAGACCTCTTCCAAACCAGGCAAAGGCATACGTTTTTTGGAATTTGTATCCCTGCCCCCACCCCAGCCCTCCCCCACGGGGGAGGGAGCCGTTCTGCGGCAGATTCAAATAACTGCTGCCGTATCGCATATGGATAGTTATGAAACTGTTGCTATTTTTGCAGCCAATGAGTTCCCTCCCCCTGTGGGGGACAGGAACAGCTCAACCGCAGGATGAGAAAGTTAGGGTGGGGGCAGCAGACAACAGCCTGGCAGGTTCGGGATTTTGTCGGGTTGTCGTGCAAGTTATGGTTTGGAAGGAAGTCTATTTAAGGAAATGCCCGCGCGTGGCGGGCATGGTTTATCTGTTCCGGATTCAGGCGAGCAGTTGCGGGATGACTTGTGCGACCCACGCTTCCAGCCGTTCCTGCGTTTTTTCCGGCTGGCTGTCTTCGTCCAGCGCGAGGCCGATAAAGTTGCCGTTGGCCTTGAGCGCCTTGGACGAGGTGAATTTGTAATCCGCGCTCGGCCATTCGCCGATAAAGGTCGCGCCTTGTGCGCCCAGTTGTTCGGCGAGCATTCCCATCGCGTCGAGATAGTATTCGGGGTAGCCGATTTGGTCGCCGAGGCCGAACATGGCAATCACCGTGCCCTTGAGGTCGGCGCTGGCGATTTTATCGACGACGAGCTCCCAGTCGTCCTGGTATTCGCCGTAGTTCCAGGTCGGCATACCGAGGATGATGCGCTTGTAGAGGAACATGTCGTTCGGGTCGTCGAGGTCGATGATGTTGATCGGCACGATTTCCAGCCCGAATTTTTCTTTGATGCAGGCTTCGATGCGGTAGGCGACGTCTTCGGTCATGCCGGTGGTGCTGCCGTAGAAGAAGCCGATTTCTTGGCTCATGTGCGGTCTCCGTGAAGGGTTGGTAATGGCGGTTATTGTCGGTTAATCGTGCAGGGCGTGCAATGCTTTCGCGCACGCCAGGGTGTTGCGCAGCAGGCAGGCGATGGTCATCGGGCCGATGCCGCCGGGGACGGGGGTGATGGCGCTGGCGACTTCGGCAGCGCTCGCAAAGTGGACGTCGCCGACGAGGCGGGTTTTGTTGCCGTCCGCGATGCGGTTGATGCCGACGTCAAGCACGGTCGCGCCGGGTTTCAACCAGTCGCCGCGCACCAGTTCGGGTTTGCCGACGGCGGCGATGACGATGTCGGCTTCGCGGCAGCGCGCGGCAAGGTCGGCGGTGCGTGAGTGGGCAATGGTGACGGTGGCGTTGGCGGCGAGCAAGAGCGCCGCCATCGGTTTGCCGACGATGTTGGAGCGGCCAATGACTATGGCGCGTTTGCCGGAGAGGTCGCCGATGCGGTCTTTCAGGATAAGCGCGCAGCCGAGCGGGGTGCAGGGGACGGAGACGGGGTTGCCCGTCCACAGGCGGCCCACGTTCACCGGGTGGAAGCCGTCCACGTCTTTGTCCGGGGTGATGGCGTTCAAGACGGCGTCAGCGTCGAGGTGCGCGGGCAGCGGCAGTTGGATGAGGATGCCGTGTACTTGCGGGTCGGCGTTGAGCGCGGCGACCTGGGCGAGCAGCTCCGCCTGGGTGGTGTTTTCCGGCAGGCGGTATTCAAGGCTGTTAAATCCCGCTTCTTTTGCCTGGATGCCTTTGTTGCGCACATAGACTTCACTTGCAGGATCTTTGCCGACGAGGACGACGGCGAGGCCGGGCTGGATGCCGGTTTTTTCGCGGAAGGCGGCGGTTTCTTGCGCGACCTGGGCGCGGATGGTGGCGGCGAAGGCTTTGCCGTCGATGATTGCGGCGCTCATTTTTTTCTCCGGCTTTGTTTTACAGGGCAGCGGCGATGGCGGCGGCGGTTTCGCGCAATTCGTTTATATCCGCCGGGCTTTGTGCGTGTGCGCCGAGATTTTTGCCCGCCCATACTGGGATGAGGTGCATATGGTAATAGAAGACGCTTTGTCCGGCGGCTTCGCCATTGTATTGCACGATTTTGATGCCATCGGGGTTCAGTGCTTTTTTCTGCGCCCGCGCCAGTTTTTGGCTGAAGGTGATGATGTGCCGCAATGATTCGGGGTCGGCGGTAAAGAGATCGGGGGCAAAGGTTTTCGGGATAATCAGGCTATGTCCCTTGCTTTGCGGGAAGGCATCCATGAAGGCAAATAGATGTTCGTCTTCGTATATTTTGGCGCAGGGTATTTCGCTGGCAAGGATTTTATGGAAGATGGTGTCGCTCATGTTCAGACTCCGTTCGGGGTAATAAAAAAGGCACGAGATTCGTGCCTTTCCGTGCAATTGACAAAATCAGATTTGCATATCGTGTTCGCTGATGCCGCGTTCGAGGTTTTCTTTGAACCATTGCGGTTGGCGTCCCATGCCACTCCAGGTTTGGGCATGATTGTGCGGGTTGCGATAGCGCGGCGGCATGGCGGTGCGTTGTGCGGCCGGTTTGTTTTCGACGCTATTGATAAAGCGGGATGCCTGGCGTTGTGCTTCGGCAAGGATATCACGGGCGCGACGTTTTTTTTGTTTGTCCACATGATTGATCAATGCTTCAAAGTCGTCATTGTTCAGGTTATCGACCTGGTTAAAGAGTGCTTCAAGACTCATCTTTGGGTTCCTCGTTTGTATTAAAGACGGGGCGAATTATAGCGGTGCCGGTAAAAATGTAAAGCCCTTTTTGTTTATTTTTCGTCCTGCTCGTGCAATTGTTCATAGCGTTTTTGCAATGCGCGTGCTTTTTGTCTTTCATTGGCGGGAAGGGTCGGGTCTTTCAGTGCGCGTTCGACTTGTGCAGCCGCCAGTTCGTAATCGCCAATGAGGGCATAATATTTGGCGGTGAGGATAAACTGTTCGCCGCGCCGCCCCTGTTTTTCCAGTAAATCGCCATAGAGATCATAGTATTGGACTGCGCCTGCATCACGCGCGATTTGTGTCTGCAACAGTTTTTCCGCTTCCCGGTTTTTGCCGTTGGCTATCAGGCTGCGGGCATAAGGTATTATCAGGTTTTCATTGTTTTTCCAACGCTGCCATGCCTTGCCGAGCAGGGTTTCAGCCTGCGCCGCATTGCCGGTTGCCAGCGCCTGTTCGCCATGCAGGCGGGCAAACAGGGCATTTTTTTCTGGCGGCAATGCGACGAGCATGGTCGGCATTATCGCGCGGTCGTTGCGCCGCTGCGCTTCGAGGTATTGCCGGTATTGTTCGGCAAAGGGGTCTTCCGGGCGGTATTCACGCAGTTTGTAGCGGCTGTAGCGCTGGATGGCGGTTTTTGCCAATTGGTATTCCAGCGGATTGTGTATGGTGCCGCTTTTCCGGTTTTTGCGACGCTGGCGGTCGGCGCGATTTTCCGGCAAGGGGTGGGTCAGGAGAAATTCGGGCGGATGGCTGCCGGTTACGGTCAGCTTTTCAAAAAAGACGGCCATTTGGGTGAGGTCATATCCCGCTTTTTCCAATACCTTGGCGGCGACGTCATCGGCCTGCTGTTCATGCGTGCGCGAGTATTCCAGTTTCTTTTCCATGATATAGGCGTGGGTACCGGCGACGGCTGCCTGCGCGCCATCCGTGCTGTTTCCCGCGGTGGCGGCGGCAATTCCGGCGAGGATGCCAATCGCCTGCATCCAGCCATATTTTTCGGCATTGGCAATGGAGCGGGCGATATGCGATTGATTGACGTGGCCAATTTCGTGGGCAATGACTCCGGCAAGCTGGTCTTCGTTATCGGTCATCGCAATCAGGCCGCTGTTGATGCCGATATAGCCGCCGCTGGTGGCAAAGGCATTGATGGCGGGCGAGTCAATAATAAAGAAGTGATAGCCGGATGGTGCGGGTGCGTACAGCGCGAGGCGATTGCCCAGCGCGCGCAGGTATTGGGTGATTTCCGGCTGTTCCAGCAATTCGCCGCGCTGGCGCAATTGTCCTTCAACCGCCATGCCAATATTGCGCGCACGGTCGCCGACAAAGATGCGTTTTTCGGGATTGCCGAGATCGGGTAATTCAATATCGGCGGCGTGAATGCCGCAGGCGCTAACGGCGGCAGCGAGACAAAGCAGGGATTTGCGCATGGGGAATGGAGGGTTGCAAAAGAAAGACGCGCATTATATTTAAGTCGCATCCATGACGCAGTCCATATAAAAAAACGGGCGACGATTGCGTGACCATTCGTCGCCCGTATCCGCAGTGGCTATCGCAGAAACATCAAACCATGCAAACTTGTGTCAGCCGTGCCACAAACCCTGCGCAGAAACTGCGCACGGAAAAAACTGTTTTTCAGTCGCGGGGTAAGCACTTGTCCACCGCGTTTATGCACAGGAAATGTGGACAAGTAGCGCCGCTAATCCGTTGGCTGCAACCGCAACACGCCTCCTTCCTGATGCCAACGGAAATGGCGCAACACCTGCATTCCCAGCAACACCTCGTCATCCATGCGCGGCATGATGAACGCGGGCACATCGGCAAATTCCCAGCCACCAAAAGCGAGCGAATCCAGCCGCGCCAACTGCGCGTCCGTCACCCCGTTGGCGGTGCTGACCTGCCCTGCCCCGCGCCCGCTAACGCCCAGCCGCCGCGCCAGCCCCTCGCTCAGGGCGACACCACTCGCGCCGGTATCGAGCATGAACACCACCGGTTCACCGTTAATCATACCGCTGGTGCGGAAATGGCCGTCGCCGGAGACCTTGAGCGACAGCCCGTCTGCGGTGGCCGTTGCGTTACCGCTCGGCAAATACGCCTGCTGTTCGTGCCGCTGAAAAAAGAAAAAAAACAGAAAAAACAGCAGAAAAAACACGATCAGCGCGAAAACCGTCGCATAACGCTGCCCCACCGGTTGCGATTGCATAAAAACTCCCAAACATGACATGATGACCGCCCATTTTCACCCACACAGGAGCCACAGATGGACTTCAACAGCATTCTAAATCAGGTACTCGGCGGCGGACAGCAAATCACGCAGCAGCGCAGCAACGGCGGCCTCGGCGGCAGTTTGGGCGGTGGCCTGGGCAACCTCCTCGGCGGCATCAACAAGGACACCCTCAAAGGCTTCGGCGGCGGCATGGCGGCGACCGGCCTGCTCTCGCTGCTGACCGGCAACAAGGGCTTTGGCCGCAGCGCCCTGCAAGCCGGCTCCATCGCTGCCCTCGGTGCGCTCGCCTACAACGCCTGGAAAAACTACCAGGGCAGCCAGCCCGCCAAAGCAGGCGCGGCGATGCAAGGACAATTCATCCCTGCCGAACAGCGCAACGCCGCGCAAAGCGCGCAGGCGAGCGAGCTGACCATCCGCGCGATGATTGCCGCCGCGGCGGCAGACGGCCGCATTGACAGCGCCGAAAGTAGCGCCATCCTCAGCCAAATCGGTGGCGAAGACGCCGAAGCCCGTGCCTGGCTTGAGCAACAAATGCAAAACCCGCCGACGCCGCAACAAATCGGCGCCGCCGTCGGTAACGACCCGGCACTCGCCGCGGAAATCTACCTTGCCTCGCGCATCGTCTGCGGCGACCTTGACCGCAAAGAAATCGTCTATCTGCACGAACTCGCCGAAGCGCTGCACCTCGATGACGCGCTGGTAGAAAAACTGGAACACCAGGCAGGCTTCTGAAGCAAGAGCCTTTGCCCAGGCAAAGCCTGCCCGATACGGCAGGCTTTTATACATTTATATAACCGTATATATGGAGACCCCATGAAACCCGTAAACGTCGGCATTATCGGCCTGAGTGCCACAGGCGGCTGGGCGGCAATGGCGCATTACCCTGCGCTCTGCCAATTGCCCGAACAATTTGCCCTGAAAGGACTGACCGCCAGCAGCATGGCAAAAGCGCAACAATCCGCAGAAAAATACGGCGTGCCTTATTACAGCGACGATGCCGCCGCCCTTGCCGCCCGTGACGATATCGAATTGCTGGTGGTTGCCGTCAATTTGCCGCAACACCAGGCAATCATCGAACAAATAGCGCCTTTCGGCAAAGCCATCTATTGCGAATGGCCGCTGGGCATTCATCCCGGCGAATCCCGCATCCTGCAACAAATCGCTGCACACCATAATTGCCGCACCTTTATCGGCCTGCAAGCACTGCATTCGCCCCATATCCAAAAACTCCGGCAAATTGTCAATGACCCGGCAAGTGGCAGACTGATTAGCTGCATTATCAGCGGCAGCGATCCGAGTCGCGGTCACGTAATAGATCCGCGCTATCTCTACGCACAAAATCAGGAAAATGGCGTCAATACCCTGACCATTCCCTTTGCGCATAGCCTCGCCGCCCTGCAATCCGTCTTTGGCACCTTGCACGATATGCACGCCCTGACCGCCTGCCAGTATCCCAAAGTCATCCGCAAAGATACCGGCGAAACGGTCTCCCGCACCACCATCGACCACGTCCTCTTTCAGGGAAAAACCCAGGACGGCGGCCTGCTGAATATCGCCTATCGCGGCGGCGGCAGCGGCCTGCGCATGGAAATCGAATGCGAGCACCGGCAAATTGTTGTCACCGCAAACAGCGGCCATCTCCAGTACGAACCGCTCACCATCGAAATCCTCCGTGACGGGCAAAGCGAAATTATCGCCCCTGAAGGCAATACCGCCGACATCCTCGCCAATACCTACCGCGCTGTCTGGCAGGATATGCGCCAGGGGACATATACCGTCCCCAATTTCGCCCACGCCGTCGCCCATCAACAATTGCTGTCCGAATTGGCGCAATAAAAAACACTATGGCCGCAGCATCATATCCATATGCGGAATACCATCTTCCAAATAAATCGCTGAAGTCGCCGCAAAACCAAAAGACTGATAAAACCGCTGCAAATACGTTTGCGCCTGTGCGTAAATCACCCGCTCCGGCCACTGTTGCCGGGCATACGCCAGCGCAAACGCCACCAAATCCCGCCCCAATTTTTGCGCCCGCCATTCGGGCATCACCAAAACCCGCCCCAAATGCACCGCATCAATATGCGGAATCAAACGACAATACGCGGCAATCCCGTCCGCATCACGGCGAAAAATATGCAAAGCCTGCACATCCGCCGCATCCACTTCCTGATACGCGCATTGCTGCTCCACCACAAAAACCGCTACCCGCGCCTGATAAATCGCGTGCAATTCCGCCACGGACAAATCCGCAAAAGATTTCACCTGAAAATCCATAAAAGTCTCCCGATAAAAAGGGCGTATCATAACGGACCGGACGCCGCCTGCTTGCGTGCAGCGGCGACGCCGTGCAGGCCTTGCAGGACGCCATCGAAAGCGTGCGCGACGACAACGCCATCCCCTCCGGCCTCGTGCGCGTGACCCTGTCGCGCTTCGCTTACCAACTGATATTCCGGCCATTTATCGCCGAATTTGGCGCGCGCTACCCGCACATCCAGCTCGAACTCTCGCTCTGCGACGGCACCATCAACATCCTTGACGCGGGTTACGACCTCGGCATCCGCTTCGGCGACACCCTCGAAGAAGGCATGGTCGCACGCCGCCTGCTGCCGCCCTTTGCGGAAGACCTCTACGCCGCCCCGGAATACCTCGCGCACCACGGCACGCCGCAGACCCCGGACGACCTTGCCCGGCACCGCCTCATCGGCTACCGCTACATCACCGCCAACTGCCTGCTGCCACTCACCCTCGACGCCGACGGCGAACCGCTCGGCGTAGCCATGCCAACACCGCTCATCTGCAACGACATCGACGTCACCGCTGACGCCATCCGCGCCAGCCTCGGCATTGGCCGCCTGTTCACGCCCATCTGCGCACAACAGCCCGACCGCGAGCGCTTCCGGCCGGTACTGCGCGACTACTGGAAAACCTACCCCGGCGTCTATCTCTACCACCTGCCGCACGCCCAAAAAGCCCGCCGGGTACAGGCGCTCATCGCCTTTCTCACCGAAAAGACGGCGACGATTGACGTCGAATAACAATCTCTGCACAAACAAGCCACTATCGAATTGTTCACATTTTTTCCAAGGAAAAAATGGCGTTCACGCACACAAACACCAAGGAACTATTGCGAAAAATCGCATTTTTACCCACGAATTTCGCCCTCATTCCCGCTCAAGTCTTGCGTGTTACACTCGCCGCTTCCCCATCAACCGGAGCATCCCATGCCCACCCGCCGTCAAATCCTCGTCCGCGCCGCCGGCGCAACCGCCCTGCTGACACTGAACCACAGCGCATTCGCCGCCGCCAACCCGGTGCAGCACGCCACCGCCATCACCCGCGTTTACGGTGACGGTATGCGCCTTGTCGCCATCGCTGTCGAATACCGCGACGCCGTTATCGCCGCCACGCTGGACAAAAACGCCTGCCGCGTCGCAGACCGCAACATCACCAACGCCTACCTCAGCGACAGCCCTACCGGCGCGCCCGCCGCATCCGGTCGCTACCTCATCCTTGAACTCAATCCCGATGACGACGGCGCGCTGCTCACCGTAAAAAAAGGCCGCCCCGCCAAGCAAAAAGACGATCCCGCGAAAAACGGCCCCGGCAAAGTGGGCGACAAAGCCGACAGCGCGCCCACCCTCAAACCGGCCAGCGCCGAAATCAGCATGGGCGGCGACACCCTCAAAACCGACGGCGTCATCAACCTCGTCTTTGACGACTTCAAACAATACGAATTCGCCGACGCCGCCACCGGCAAAACCGTGCGCTACAACCTGTTCATCCCGAAAAAACTTGCGGCCGACAGCCATTACCCGTTGGTGCTGTTCATGCACGACGCGGGCGTGACCGGCAACATCGTCACCGCCCCGCTCTACCAGGGCAACGGTGCCATTGCCTGGGCAACCCCGGAAGCACAAAAAGACAACCCCTGCTTCGTCCTCGCCCCCGAATACGACGAAATCATCGTCGATGACAGCAGCACCGCCTCATCCTACCTTGACGCCACCCTCAACCTCATCCGCGAGCTGGTCAAAAGCCACCCGATAGACGACAAACGCCTCTACACCACCGGCCAGTCCGGCGGCGGCATGATGTCCATTGCGATGAACATCAAATACCCCGACTTCTTCGCCGCCTCCTACCTCGTCGCCTGCCAATGGAATCCCGAGCTGCTCACACCCGCGATGAAAAACCTCAAATGGTGGATAACCGTCTCCGAAGACGACAGCAAAGCCTACCCCGACGAAACCGCCATCACCGAAAAACTCGCCAGCTTTGGCGCGAAAGTGGCGCGCGGGCAGTGGAATGCCCAATGGACGGCGGACGAATTTCAACAAGCATTCGCCCAAATGGACGCCGAACACGCCAACATCAACTTCGTCCACTTCACCAAAGGCAGCGTCTTCAAAACAGAAGCCGAAGCCAACGCGGGCGGCGCATCCGGGCATACCGCCACCTGGAAATACGCCTACAACATCGCGCCCATCCGCGAATGGATATTCCGCCAGCAAAAATCCTGACAGGAGGACGAACCATGCCCATTATCCGCACCGACAATGCACTCGCTTACCAAGCCGAAAACGGCGAAACCCTTGGCAAAATCACCTGGCGCACCATTGACGCGCACACCATCGACGCCAATCACACTTACGTTGCGCCCGCCCTGCGCGGTCAGGGCATCGCCCGCCAATTGCTGGACGCCCTCGCCGCCCTGGCGACAGCAGAAGGCTGGCGCATCCACGCGAGTTGTCCGTATGTGGTCAAAATGTTTGCCCACAGCAACCGCTACGACGCGGTCAAAACGGCATAAGCCTGGCGCAGAATTTCATTGCTGCGTTTGCGTTCGTAATTCTCACGTTCCAGCGCCTTGATGCGGGCGTTCTGCTCCTGTTGGGCTACAGTAGCGGAGTTTTGTGCGTCCTGATGCTTGCGGTACCAGACGCGTAATGCCTACAGCCACTTGGACGCAATCGCCTGGATGGCAGCCCAGTCGGAAGAACGCTGTGCGCGGATTTCTTCGAGTAGCCGGATGGCACGTTCACGCACTTCGGGGATGTATTTTGGGGGGCGCTGTTTTTTCCTTCATGGGGATGCCTCTCACAGATAGTGCTCCCTCCTGATTTCTTGGGGCGGTTCACTTTATGGAAGAAGCGGATAAAAATTATTGATAAACACCAACCCCGCTATCCTGTATGTATAGCCAGCCACCGAAAGCCTCGTACGGTGTTGCGTCGCCTGACCGGGTACCCTAAAAAATGGCGCAGCCGCCATTTTTTAGGGAAACCCGCGCCGTACTACCGCGTACTGTCTTCAGCGAGATGCCTTGTCTGAAACTTTCGGTGGATAGTTATAAATAACGAATCACCTTCACCCGCCACCCCGCCCATGAAAAACGCCCCCTCGCTGCGCCTGCGCCTTGCCGCCAGCCTCACCGCCGCGACTCTCGCCGTCGCTCTCATCTCCGGCATCACCGCCTGGCTTGCCATCCACAACGAGGCCAACGACTACCAGGACGACATCCTGCGCCAGACCGCGACCCTCATCGACCCGCACAACCCGCCGCGCCGCGCCGACCTCGACGACGACAACCGCATCGACATCGAAGCCGTCGCCCGTACCGGTCGCTATGGCCGCTTCCTCGGTAAAAACCCGCACGACGGCTACCACGACCTGCGCCGCCACGACCGCGCCTACCGCGCCTACATCCACACCTACCCCGGCGGCGAACGCCTCGCCCTCATCCAGGACACCGAAAGCCGCGACACCATCGCCAACGCCAGCGCCTGGCACGCCATCGCGCCGCTGTTGCTGCTCGTCCCCATCCTCGCACTGACCAGCCTCTACACCATCCACCGCGCGCTGCGCCCGGTGCGTCGCTTGAGCCGCGACATCGAAGCGCGCGGCGAAAACGACCTCTCGCCACTCGCCGACAGCGGCGTGCCGCAAGAGTTGCGCGGCATCACCCGCGCCATGAACCGCCTGCTGGCACGCATCGCTAGCACCATTCGCCGCGAACAACGCTTCATCGCCGATGCCGCGCACGAACTGCGCACCCCAATGACCGCGCTCACCCTGCAAGCCGAACGCCTCACGCCGCACCTTGCCGACAACGCCGCCGCACGCGCGCAACTGCACACCCTGCGCGACGGCATCCGCCGCACCAGCGCCCTGCTTGAACAACTGCTGCTGCTCGCCCGCAGTCAACACAGCGAAACCGCCGCCCCCGCCGCGAGCCACGTGCAGGCTGTCTTTCGCCAGGTTATCGAAACCCTGCTGCCGCTTGCCGACGCCAAACAGAGCGACCTCGGCATCGCCAGTGACACCGACGCCACCCTGCCCCTCCCCGCCGCCGAACTCTATACCCTCATCAAAAACCTCGCCGACAACGCGCTGCGCTACAGCCCGCGCGGCAGCCGCATTGACCTCGGCCTCGAAACCCGCACTGATGCGACCATCCTCATCGTCGAAGACAACGGCCCCGGCATCGCACCAGACGAACGCGCGCGCGTGCTCGACCCGTTTTACCGCCAGCTCGGCAGCGACGAAGAAGGCACCGGGCTGGGACTCGCCATCGTCAAAACCCTCTGCGACAAATACGACGCAAGCCTCACCCTGCACGATGCACGAAGCCATCCGCACGGTCTGCGCGTGGAAATCCGTTTTCCACGCCAGATACCCTAACCCAAAGGGTCAGGCATAAAAAAACAATAAACACGCCAATCAACCGCCATCAAAAAAGCCACGGCAAAACCGTGGCTTTTCGCAAACCATAGAGAAAGAAAAAATCAGCCCTGACTCGCCTCATAAGCATCGAGTACGCGCGCCGAATAGACCATCGCCGCACCGGCATTCATCGCCACGGCGACGCCCAATGCCCCGGCAATCTCTTCGCGGGTACAACCGGCCTTGATTGCCGATTCCACGTGCACGGTAATACAACCATCGCAGCGGGTCGTCACCGCCACCGCCAGCGCAATCAGTTCGCGCGTTTTCAAATCGAGCGGGCTGTCTTCGCCCGCCTGGTTCAGCGATTGATAACCCTGCAACGTTTTCGGTTGCAATTTGCCAAAAGCGCCAATGCGATTCTTTAATTTCAGACGATAATTTTTCCAGTCAAGCATAAAAACTCCGATAACAGGTTTAAAGAAAAGAGGCGCGCATTATAAAAACCACGCCGCGTCGCGTTGTCGCAAAAAAACGCTGCGCCGTCTCGCCGCCAAACCTTTGAGGCTTGTCATAAAAGCGCACAAACCCCGCCGCTATAATGCCCGCGAATCCCACGGAGAATCCCTATGGACAGCATCGACCGCTATCTCGACCTGCTTGACCTGCAAACCCGCATCGAAGTCTATTGCCACCTGCAAGCGCCCTTCCGTATGCCGCACAACACGGACGAACCCGGCACCGCCTGGTTTCACCTGCTGCTTGAAGGCCGCTGCACCATCGAAGTGAACGGCAAAAAACACGAACTGCAAGCGGGCGATTTCTTCCTCCTCACCGCGGGCAGCCAGCACACCATCTACGCGGGCGAAGGCGACAGCGCCATCAGCAGCGATCGCAAAAACGGCCTGCTGCAACTGTGCAACGACGCCGACGGTGAACCGCTGCGGATGCTCTGCGGCATCTACCAAGTGCGCAACCGTGCTGCCACCGCGCTGCTCGCCATCCTGCCCGAACCGCTGCGGGTACCGCTCGGCGACATTCCGCAACTGCCCGCCCTTTGCACCCTCATCCATAACGAAGCGCTGGCGCGGCGCGAAGGTAGCGTCAGCATCGTCCGCGCCCTCTGCGAAATCCTGCTGCTGCTCGCCCTGCGCCACATCAGCGACCTGCCGCAACAGCACCGCCTCACCGCGCTCTTTGCCGACCCCGGCCTCGCGCGCGTACTCGCGCACATCCTCGCCAACCCGTTTGCGCCCTGCACCACCGAAGCGCTGGCGGAAATCGCCTGTATGTCGCGCGCCACCTTCGCCCGCAAATTCCAGCAGGCGGCAGGTAGCGGCGTGCAAACCTTCATCCGCGCGCTGAAAATGTCGGCGGCGGCGAAAATGCTGCGCGACAGCAACCGCGCGGTTGGCCGCATCGCCGAAGAAACCGGCTACCAGTCCGAAGCCGCCTTCAACAACGCCTTCAAGGCACAATTCGGCATTACCCCGGCGCGTTATCGCAAGCAAGAGGGGGGAAAAGACGAAACCCGTCAGGATACCCCCTGAAAAATATCCATTTCCCCATCCAGCTTCACGGTATAAACCCGTTCTTGTGGCAATAATTCCCGCGCTGCATCGGGTCGGTTTTCCTGATAAACACGGATGGATTACCTGTCATAATGGGCATCAATCATATGCCTTAAAAAAATCATAAAATTCCCCCAAAAAACATAAAACATTTACCATAACCAAACAGTAACCGCAAAACCATCACGCCCCGCTATGATGCCTGCTCCCTTTCCAACCCCCAGGAGTTATCCATGAATATCCGTACCACCTTGCTGGCCGCTGCGTTCGTTTCTGGTGCTGCCATTGCCGCCCCGGTCAAATACGACATCGACCCGACCCATTTCTTTGTGCAAATTGACGTGCCGCATTTGGGCTTCAGCCATATCCCCGGCCTTTTCAAGGAAGTGAGCGGTTCTTATGTTTATGACAGCGATACCGGCGAAATTAAAGACGTGAGTGTTACCGTGAAAATCATCTCGCTTGATACCGGCCACGGCGAGCGCGACGAACATTTGCAAAAATATTTGAACAGCACCAAATTCCCGGAAGCCACCTTCAAATCTACCGGCTGGAAAGACGGACAATTAAGCGGCGATTTGACCTTTAATGGCCAGACAAAAAGCATCACCGTACCCGTGAGCAAAAATGGCGAGGGCAAAGATCCCTGGGGCGGTTATCGCAGCGGCTTTGAAACCGCCTTTACCCTGAAACCCGCCGATTATGGCGCCAATATTGAAGTCGCCCCGGAAGTTGCCATCAAAGTTTCCGGCGAAGGTATTCAGGCCAAATAAAAACGCCTGCATAAAAAAACCACGGTTCACCGTGGTTTTTTTATGGCGCCATGTTGAAACTGTTACCATGCCGCAAATTTCAAGGAGCCATCCCCATGAACATTCGTCATATTCTGTTTGTCGCCGCCCTCTTTTGCACCGCCGCCTTTGCCGCACCCGCTTCGCGGCCACCGGTCGTCGGTTCGTGGCAGTTGCGTTATGCCGAGGAGTTTGACGGTTCAGGCGCGGATTTGCAGCAGCGCGGCTGGATGACTTTGCGCGGCAGCGGCAACGGCTATCGCGCGCCGTTCAATCCCGACCTGGACGACGCCGCCTTTGACAGCCGTTATGCCACCCTGCAAAACGGCAATCTGCGCCTGCGCTGGGCGCCGGTCGCCCTCACCGATGACGGCAGGTCGTATCCTTACACTGCAGGCATCGCCACGACCGCCAGCGGTTTCAGTTTCCGCTATGGTCTGATTGAGGCGCGTATCTGGCTGCCCAGCACGGCGGGGATTGCCCCGGCGTTCTGGCTGTTGCCGTCGCCGGTGGATTCGGCCTGGCCGCCGGAGGTGGATATTGCCGAGTTTTCAACCACCGACCGCGGCCAGGTGGATGCGCATTCCAATGTGCATTATCGCTAGGGCGGGCGGTTGCGGCAGATTTATGGTTTTCCCGCTTATGGTGAGAATGTGGGCGGCGCTTGGCACATTTATACGCTCGACTGGTGGCCGGACAGCATGACGATGCTGCTCGATGGCCGCACGGTGTATCGCTATACCGGCGCCGGGATTCCTGCTGTGCCGATGTATATTGTTTTCTCCGCCGGGGTGCTGAAGGGGCAGCGGCCGGGCGCGGGAAATATGCTGGTGGATTATGTGCGGGTGTGGCAGTAGTTGTCCGCTGGCTGCGGGGTAGGGCTTGCCCTGCCGCTGTTACGGTGGCGAGAATCCGGGTCAGCACGAACCTTGCACCCTATGGTTATTTTGGTGTCGGCCATAAATGGCCGACCTACGAGTACTGATACGATGGCGAGAAACGCGAACAGCGCAGACCCTACGCCCAGAATCTGCCATAGGGTGCGCCTTGGCGCACCGTCCCGATAACTTCACGGAAACCCGGCTCGTAGTCAACCGTGTTCCCCAACCGACGGGTTGGGGAACACAGTTGACTACGCCTGAACCTATGGTTGTTTGGAGAACGGGCGGTTACGCTGCGCCAACCGCCCTTGCACGTTGGACGCAAAGCGCAGGTTTAACGGTGGGGCAAGCCCCACCCTACGCCGCAGCGGTACAACGCCGTACAGGGCTTTGTGAGGATTGCTATACGCTGCGTTTCTCCCGCAGCCCCGCTACAATACCCGCCCTTTTCCGCCCTGCCCTTCCCTGCCATGCGTTTCTTTTTTCTCGTTTTTGCTTTTTTCATCGCCACCGCATCCGCCCAGTCGCTCGATGATGCCGGGTCGGTGCCGTCGGCCAGCCAGCTCGCGCAGCTGGAAGCCATCATCACCCAGACGGAGGCACGCAATGAGAGCTGGCAGAAATTGCTGCCGGCGGCGCAGGATGAGGAGTTGCCGGAGGTGGTCGGCGAGCGCGATTTGGCCGCCATCCGCGTTTCGCTGGAGCAGGTGCAGGCGGATTTGGCCGGGCTGCGCGGCGAGCAGGCGGCGGTCGGGCAGGCGATGGAGATGGAGAAGAAGCGCAGTGATGCGCTGAATGCCTTGTTGCAGAAGCAGTCCAACCCGCTGCTGCGCGGCAATGGCGATGTGCATGGCGACCGCGCGCAGACGGAGGCGCAACTCGCGGCGAGCCAGCGGCACAGCCAGTTGTTGCAGCGGCAGAAGAATGCGCTGGTGCAGGCGGTGGCGCTGGCGGAGCAGTTTCATGCGGCGCTGGAGGCGCGTTATCAGCGTTTTAATGAGCGTTATTTGGAGTCATCGCGGCAGGCGCCGACGGCGAAGTCGCGCGCGGCGGATTTGGCGCAGCTGGAGCGGCAACTGGCGCAGTTGGGCGAGCAGTTGAACAACGGCAGTTTGAGCCGTGAGGCGCGGCTTGACCGCTATATTGAGCTGACGCTGGTGCATTCGCAGATTTTTTTGACCAACAGCGAGGATGAGCTGCTGGCGCTGGAGGCGCGCTTGCAGGAGTTGCAGTTCGCCGATTTGACTTCGCTGTCGCTGGAGCGGATTGACCGCATCCGCGCCGAGCTGGACGCGACGCTGCGCCGTTTTGCGGCGCTGCAACCGCAGATTGAGAGCAACCGCCATATTGTCGGCGAACAGTACCAGTTGTATGAACGCCAGCGCGGCACGGTGCCGGGGACGGTGGCGGCGCGGCGCAAGGCGCTGGACGCGCAGTTTCAGCGGCTCACCGCCCTGCTGGAAAGCAATACCACCAGTCTGAAGATGAATCTGGATATCGCCGACCGCCAGTATTCGCAGCTCGCTAGGGAGCGCCTGACCGAACAGTACCGCTTCGGCGGCGACCTTGCCGCGCTGCCGCAACGCGCTACCGCCATCGTCAAGGCGGGCGGCACCTTCCTCGGCCAGTACGCCGTCGCCCTGCAAACGCTTTACCGCAGCCTGCACACCCTGAGCGGCACGCAATGGCTGCTCATCGCCTTCGCCGCGACGCTGCTGCCACTCGCCACCCTCGGCGCGATTGCCGTGTTGAACCGCCTCATCCGCCGCTATGCCAGCCAGAAAAAGCTCACTTTCGCCGGGCGGCTGCTGTTTTTCCTCTGCAAAATGCTGAAGAACAACCTGCCCTACCTCGCCCTCTTCCAGTTCGCGCTCGTCCTCATCCACACCAGCGGCATCACCGCGCCCGCCTCGCATATGCTGCGCCTGCTGCCTGCGGTGCTGCTGTTCAACACCATCCCCTATTACGCCGCGCGCAACCTCATCAGCACCGGCCTCATCGCCACCCCGGAAAAACGCCGCATCATCCGCCCGACCATCATCTACGCCGCCGTCGGCAGCCTGCTCTTCTCGCTGGTGCTGATGGCGGGCTGGATACTGGACGACGCAGTCATCACCGACGCCTACCGCTGGATCTTCGCCCTCTACAACCTCTTGGTCGGCATCCCCGTCTGGCGTGCCACCAGCCGCAGCCTCGCCTACATGGACGGCTTCTACCAGGAATACTCCACCTACCGCATCCTGCGCCCGCTCATTCGCGCCATCCCGGCGGGCATCCTCGCCTTCGGTGCCATCGGCACACTGGGCTACCTTAACCTCGCCTGGCTCATCGCCGCACACCTGCTCATCTTCCTCCTCTACGCCCTCATCTGGGTCGCCATCACCGCCATCCTCAAAGACAGCGCCCGCCGCGCCAAACGCCGCGCGCTGCGTACCGGACGCGGCGTCTTCTGGACGCAGGACGTCATCAACCCGGTACACACCTTCCTCACCTACGGCAGCCTGCTCCTCATCCTCCGCCTGCTGCAACACAGCTTCGGATGGGACGAGCGCACCCCGGTCATCCAGGAAATCCTGACCCTGCTCAAAACCCCCATCACCAAAGGCGACAACAGCCACTTCACCCTGCTCAACATCCTGCTGATGGCGGTACTGCTCTACATCATCTACCGCGTCGGCGGCTGGATAAAATCCTTCAGCTACCGCTGGATATACAACAAAATCGCCGATCTGGGCATCAGGAACAGCCTCGCCGTCTTCAGCCAGTACGCCGCCGTCACCTTAGGCTTCTTCCTCGCGCTGCGCGTCATCGGCATCGACCTCACCGCCTTCACCGTCTTCGCCGGCGCCCTCGGTGTCGGGATCGGTTTCGGCATGCAGACGATTGCCAACAACTTCATCAGCGGCATCCTGCTGCTGATTGAGCGCCCGTTGCGCAACGGCGACATCATCACCGTCGGCAACTACGAAGGCACGGTAGAGCGCATCGGCATGAGGTCGCTGACCATCACCACCTTCAACAACGAAAGCGTCATCCTGCCGAACTCCGACTTTGTGACGAGCGCCTTCATGAACTGGTCACACCAGGACCCGATCACCCGCACCATTCTCTACCTTGATCTCGGCTACCGCCACGATCCCGGCTACGTCAAAGGCCTGCTGATGCAAACCCTCGCCCAACTCGCCGAAGAAGGCCACATCCTCGACAGCCAGGAGCACGACTACGGCGCCTTTGCCTACGACTACTCGCCGCGCGGCATGACCTGGCGGGTACAATTCCACATCCATATGCAAACGCACCACCGCCTCACCAGCCGCCACCTCGTGATTGAGCGCATCTGGCAAACCTGCCGCGCACACGGCATCGAAATCGCCTACCCGAAACAGGACGTGTACTTCCCCGCCACCCCCGACCAACCTGCCCGCGAGCTGCGCGACTGGCCGGAATTACCACCGCCGAAGGCATAGGCCTGCCCCCCACCCCCGCTCCGGCGGGGTTTTTTGACTACAATACCGCCCCTTTCACCCCACGGAGACCACACATGGCAAGCCTTGACGAACTCGTCGCCACCACACCAGCCTGGATTTCCAACAGCCGCAGCGCAGAACAAGCCATCGCCCCGGCAAATCCTGCTCAACTGCATCGCGTAAAAACTTCTTAAATATGACTTATGGCAGCAGATAATCCCGTTATCACAAAAGTATATGAACCGCAGGGCGCGGATATTTCTGAAACCCGTATCCGTGAAGAAATGCCCGAAATTCTCGATATCCTGCTGGCAGACCGGATGGCTTCCAGAAGCTGTCGCAAAAAACGTAATATTATCTGGGCAAACGACAACTATATTCACCACCACAAAAAACATTATGCACCCGGTGCGGAAATACGCCCGGCGTTAATTACCGGGAAAATGGGGCATCTCATCATGCCACGGGAGCTAAAACCGGCAGAGCTGCAAAAAGAACGTACCAAAACGCGTGCAGAAGTCTTTACCCCCGCCTGGGTCGTCAAAAAACAGAATGACGAAATCGAACAAAGCTACCTTGACGATGACCTGGAAACCTATATCAAACGCACCTGGCTGGAAATCACCTGTGGCGAAGCGCCTTATATGGCAAGCCGTTACGATATGGCTACAGGAAAAATCATTCCCCTGGCAGAACGGGCAGGGTTTGTGGACCGCAAGTTGCAACGCATCAATGACGGGACAAAAAGAAACCAAAAAGTATGGCAGCGTCTGGTAACGCTTGCCTATCAGGCCAGCTACGGCTTTGAATGGAATGGCGATTCATTGCTGCTGGCACGGGAAAACCTGCTCTATACTTGCCGCGACTATTACATCGCCAAGTGGGACGGGGAAATACCCTACGATTTCTTCAAAAAAATTGCCCGCATTATCAGCTATAACGTTTTTCAGATGGATGGCATCAGTCTTGCCCCGCTTTCATCCATAAAGTTTTCTACAGATAGCAATGTCCAGCTGGAAATGTTCCAGCAAAAATCCATACCGCCACAAGCGGTAAGGCATCATGTGCAGATTATGAACTGGAAAACCCGCAAATGGGAAAACCTGGACTTGGGAGATTAACCATGAATAACACCATTATCAAAACCACCAAAACTATTTATCCGCAGATTTATGCTTATATTCTTCCTACGGTAACAGAGAAGGAAGGCTGGATTAAAATTGGTTATACCGAGCGCAAAAATGTGGATGAGCGCATCCGGGAACAAACCCAAACTGCCGCCATTACGCTTGCTTACCAAAAACTATGGTCGGCACCTGCCAAATTTGCCAATTCTGATGGATGGTTCAAAGACCATGATTTTCACCGTTATTTGCGCAATTTCAGAAAAATCGAACAGCGTAAAAACAGCGAATGGTTTTTCTATAACGGTACGCCTGAAAATGCCAAAAGCGATTTTGACGCTTTTATCCATCATAAACTTGAACAAGACCAGGAGACGAGCGATTACCAACTCCGCGCCGAGCAAGCTGATGCCGTAGCGCAAACGCTTGCCTGGTTCAACGCCAACCCGGAAGGCGAGTTTTTATGGAATGCCAAGCCCCGTTTCGGCAAAACACTCGCGACTTATGATCTGGCGCGCAAACTGGATGTGCAAAAGGTGCTGATTGTTACCAACCGTCCCGCGATCGCCAATTCCTGGTTCGATGATTTTGGCAAATTTATCGCCTGGCAAACCGATTTTGCCTTTGTTTCTACCAGTGACTCACTCAAAGACCGCCCCGTACTGACACGCGACCAATTCTTGCAACAACTCGGGCAAGCCGGTGGCAAACAACGCATGATTGCCTTTATTTCCCTGCAAGATTTGAAAGGTTCACTTTATTTTGGTGGCAGTTATGACAAGCTGCAATGGGTTAGCGGACTCGCATGGGATTTGCTGGTCATTGATGAAGCGCACGAAGGGGTGGATACCTTAAAAACCGATGTCGCCTTTGACAACATCAAACGCAAATTTACCCTGCACTTATCCGGTACGCCATTTAAGGCGGTAGCATCGGGCAAATTCAATGCCAACGAGATTTATAACTGGAGCTATGCCGACGAACAGGCAGCAAAAGCGCACTGGGATACTGCCGCAGAAGAAAACAATCCATATGAAGCGCTACCACGCCTTAACCTGTTTTCCTATCAAATCAGCCCAATGCTTACCGATGAAATCAATCAGGGGGCGCAGATTGACGGGGAAGACCATGATTATGCCTTTGACCTCAACGAATTTTTCGATACCGATGAAAATGGCCACCTAAAATACAAGAAAG
This sequence comes from Cardiobacterium sp., assembly GCF_057314735.1. Lineage (NCBI taxonomy): Bacteria > Pseudomonadati > Pseudomonadota > Gammaproteobacteria > Cardiobacteriales > Cardiobacteriaceae > Cardiobacterium > Cardiobacterium sp. Next base: position 14,351 of record NZ_DBHKZK010000075.1, on the reverse strand, counting down.
AGGTCAAAAAATGGCTGGACACCTTAACCGCCAACGAAAAATACCCGTTTTCCACGCCGGAATTTCGCAGCGAACTCAAACACACCTTTTGGCTGCTTAATCGTGTCGCTTCTGCCAAAGCGCTGAAAGAATTGCTGAAGAATCATCCGGTATTTGAAAATTATGAAATCATCCTGGCCGCTGGCGACGGCAGTGATGATGACACACCGGCAGCCAATCAAAAAGCCCTTGACCGCGTCAGGAAGGCCGTTAAAAAACACGACAAGACTATTACCCTCTCCGTCGGCCAGCTTACTACCGGCGTTACCATTCCCGAATGGACAGCGGTATTGATGCTTTCCAATATGCAATCACCCGCCCAATATATGCAGGCTGCTTTTCGCGCACAAAATCCGTGGCGTTATGAAACAGACGGGCAGCGTTATCAAAAGCAAAACGCCTATGTCTTTGACTTTGCGCCTGAGCGCACGCTGATTATTTATGATGAATTTGCCAACAGCCTGCTGGGGAAAACCGCAGGCGGGCGCGGCACCAGCAGCGAGCGTGAACACAATATCCGCGAGCTGCTCAATTTCTTCCCGGTAATTGCCGAGGATAGCGAAGGGAAAATGGTGGAGCTGGATGTCAATCAGGTACTCACCATTCCCAAAGCCATCAAGGCGCGGGAAGTGGTGCGGCGCGGTTTTATGTCCAATCTGCTGTTTCAGAATATTGGCGGTATCTTCGCCTCCACCGCAGCGCGCGAAATCTTGGAACAACTCAATCCGGTAGCGGAAGGCAAGAATGTACCGCGCCATACCTCCAGGCCGATTGATACAAATGGCGTTGCCGTGGATGAAAACGGCAATGCCGTGGTCGCCCCCGAAATGGTCATTGCCGAAACCGATGCCCGCTTTGGCGAGAAAATCTATCAGACCATCAGACAAACCGCTGCCGGGATAGCGGAACAAGACAAGGATAATGCGATTGCCGCCAATATTGGCGAAAGCGTCAAGGCGGAAACGCAAAATGCACTTAAAGAACTTGCAAAAGAAAAAGGCATCAATGATAAAGAGCTGGAGAGAATTTCCGGTAATGCAGGCACTGCCGTCGCGCGTGAAGTAGAAAGAGTACAGGCGCAGACTTATATCGAACAGGCCAAAGCGAAAACCGCTTATGAAAAAGCGGTTGTCGCAAGCAATGGTGACGCGCTCAAGCTGGCCGAAGCCGAGGCGGATTATGAAGTGCGGCAGCAACAAATCGCGCAGGCGGCACAACAGCAAATCGAGACCGCTGTTACTACTGCGGTTCAGGAGCAGGCGCAAGCCGCTACCCAGGCCGTTCTTGCCCGTGCCGAGGAAAATAAAAAGGCAGTTGTAGAGAATGACATCCGCGCCCGCTTGCGCGGATTTTCCCGCACCATCCCGTCATTCCTGATGGCTTATGGCACGCCTGATACGACACTGGCGAATTTTGACCAAACGCTTGATGATGCCGTCTTTACCGAAGTAACGGGCATTACCCTGGCGCAGTTCCGCCTGCTGCGCGATGAATACCGGTTTTTTGATGAAGCGGTATTCAATGAATCCGTGCAAGAGTTTTTGCACAAGCGGGCGGCGCTGGCTGATTATTTTGACGAGAATCAGGGCGAAGATATTTTTGACTATATCCCGCCGCAAAAAACCAACCAGATTTTTACCCCGCGCAAGGTGGTGCAATTGATGCTGGACGCGCTGGAAGCGGAAAATCCCGGTATTTTCAATAATCCTGCGCATACTTTTGCTGATTTGTACATGAAGTCCGGGCTGTATCTTGCCGAAATTGTCAAACGCCTGTTTGTTGGCCTGCAAGCGCAAATACCCGATGACCAACTGCGCCTGAAGCATATTCTGGAAAAGCAGGTTTACGGCTTTGCGCCGGGTGAAATCATTTACAACATCGCGCGTAATTTTATTTTGGGCTTTGATGAAGCGACGATGAATATCAACAGCAAGCATATTGTCTGCCTTGATACCACGCCTTACGCAATGGGTAACGCGGATTTTGGCGCGAAACTGAAAGAATTATTTGGAGAGCATATGAAATTTGATGCGGTTGTGGGCAATCCGCCCTATCAGGAAAGCGGGGAAGCGCGTGATGAACCAATCTATCACCATTTCTATAATCTGGCAGCGCAATTTGGCAGGCGCTATTGCCTGATTTCGCCCGCCCGCTTTTTGTTCAGGGCGGGACAAACGCCCAAAGAATGGAACGAGAAAATGCTGAATGACGAGCATTTGCGCGTCCTTGTTTATCAGCAGGATTCTTCCGCAATTTTCCCCAATACCGACATCAAGGGCGGCATTGCCATTCTGTACCGGGACGAAGAAAGGCATTTTGGCGAAATCGGCGTATTTGCCCATTTCACCGAACTTAACAGCATTGCCGCAAAAGTTGCCGCCCTGGGCGAGCCTTCTTTTGCCGACCTGGTGCAAGCGCAAGGCATTTACCGTTTCTCGCCGGATTTTTTCAAAACGTTCCCGCTGGCGGAAGCCATGCAAGGCAAAGGCACGAAAAGCAAGATTGTTTCCAAATCTTTTTCCCAAATGGATTTTGCCTTCTTTGCAGAACCCCAAAATGCGGATGCGGTAAAACTGCTTGGTTTGGTAAAAGGCAAGCGGGAATACAAATGGATTGACCGGCAATTCTTATCCACGCCAGCCAGCTTTGAAAAATGGAAAGTCATGCTGCCCGAAGCAAACGGGACGGGCGCAATAGGCGAAGTGCTTAGTACACCCTTGATAGGGGAACCCTTGATAGGGCATACCGACACGTTTTTATCAATAGGCGCATTTGATTCTGAAGCAGAAACGCAGAATGCGCTAAAATATGTAAAAAGCAAATTTGCCCGTACCATGCTCGGCATTTTGAAAATTACCCAGCACAATTCCCGCTCAACATGGACAAAAGTCCCGCTGCAAGATTTTACGGAAAACAGCGATATTGACTGGTCGCAATCCGTTGCCGGGATTGACCGCCAGCTTTACCGGAAATATGGCCTGAATGCGGAGGAAACCGCCTTTATTGAAAGCAAGGTCAGGGCGATGGATTGACCCTGGGCGGCCACCCCTTTCCCGCCGCCGCAAAAACCGCCAGATACCTGCCGTTACCAGAAGCGGCACCGCCGCGCGAAGCCCTGAAAATCCGCCCGCTGCGGGCGTTTTGTGATACATTGCGCGCGCGCCGCTCCGACCAGACCGGCGCTTTCCCAAACCTTTCGGAGTACAACAACAATGAGTAAATCCCAATCCCTGCAAGACCCTTACCTCAATGCCCTGCGCAAAGAACGCATCCCGGTATCCGTGTATCTGGTCAATGGCATCAAACTTCAGGGACAAATCGAATCGTTTGACGCTTTCGTGCTGCTACTGCGCAACAACATCTCGCAGATGGTGTACAAGCACGCGATTTCGACCATCGTGCCGGCGCGCAACGTCCGCCTGCCCGGTGAAGACGAAGAAGGCGAGGAAGGCGAACAACCCGCCGCTCCCGCTGCGGAAGCCGTCGCCCGTCCGAGCACCGACCCGCTTTATTGATGATGCAACGACAGCCGACTTTCGCCGCGCTTTCCGCAAGGGAGGCGCGTTTTGTTTGAGCGACCGAAAAGCGGCGAACGCGCCGCGCTGGTGCAGGTGGACATCAACCGCACCCCGGATCCGGCGGTCGAAGAGGAGTTCCACCAGCTCGCCCTCTCTGCCGGAGCGCAAATCATCTGGTCGGAACGCTACAGCCGTGGCGAAGTGGAGCCGCGCTATTACATTGGCCGTGGACAGGCGGAAGCGCTGGCGGCGGCGGTGAAGGCGCACGACATCGAGCTCGTCATCTTCAACGCGCCACTCTCGCCCTCGCAGGAGCGCAATCTGGAAAAACTGTGCAGCGCGCGCGTGCTCGATCGCAGCGGGCTGGTGCTGGACATCTTCGCGCAGCGGGCGCGCAGCCACGAAGGCAAACTGCAAGTGGAACTGGCGCAGCTCAACCACCTGGCGACGCGGCTGGTACGCGGCTGGACGCACCTGGAGCGGCAAAAAGGCGGCATCGGCCTGCGCGGCCCCGGCGAAACCCAGCTCGAAACCGACCGCCGCCTGCTCGCCGTGCGCATCAAACAGTTGCAACGCCGCCTCACCCACGTCAAAAAACAGCGCGAAGAAAACCGCAAGGCGCGCTCACGGCGCGACATCCCGACCGTGGCGCTGGCCGGCTACACCAACTCCGGCAAATCGACGCTGTTCAACACCTTGACCGCCGCCGACGTGTACGCGCAAGACCAGCTCTTTGCCACCCTCGACCCGACCTGGCGCAAACTCAACCACGCCGGGGCGCAGACCATCCTCATGGCCGACACCGTCGGCTTCGTCAGCGACCTGCCGCACGAACTCGTCGCCGCCTTCTCCGCCACATTGGAAGAAACCGCGCGCGCCGACCTCCTGCTGCACGTCATCGACGTCGCCGACCCGCACCATCTGGAGCGCGAAGCCGTCGTCGAAGACGTCTTGAAAAGCATTGACGCCGCCGACGTCCCCACCCTGCGCGTCTATAACAAAATCGATCTGCGCGGCGAAGCCCCGCGCGTCAAGCTCGGCGCGGACGGCAAGGCGGAAGCCGTCTTCCTCTCGGCGCTGACCGGCGCGGGCGTGGACCTGCTGACAGACGCCATCATTAACCACTTCAAAAGCGACGAAAAAAACGGCTGGCTGCACCTAGCGCCGCACGAAGGCGCGCTGCGTGCCGCGCTCTACGCCGAACACGCCGTACTGGAAGAACGCAGCGCCACCGACGGCAGCCAATGGCTGCACATCCGCCTGCGCGAAAAGCACTATCACCAGATACAATCAAAGTATAATCGCCGCCTTGAACTCCAAACCCATTCAGACATACCGTAAACAAAGGAACCCGCAACCCATGTTCACCTTCCTGCTCGGCCACCTGAGCCGGCGCCGACCGCAGCCGGTCGCCATGGCACAAGACCCTTGGGGCAACGACAACGACGGCAACAAAAAAAACGACCAGCCGCCGGATCTGGACGAATTCTTCAACAAACTGCTGCGCCGCAACCCGCGCCGTAGCGGCAACGGCGGCGACAGCGGCGGCAGCCCTGCCGTCTTCCGCCTCTCCGGCAAAATCATCCTGCTCATCCTGGCCGCCCTCTTCGTCGCCTGGCTATCAAGCGGCGTCTATACCGTGCGCGAACGCGAAAACGGCGTCGAAACCTTCCTCGGTCGCTACTCCCGCACCACCAAAGCCGGCCTTAACTGGCACGTCCCCGTGCCCTTCGGCCAAGTCAACAAAGTGGACGTCACCTCCATCTCCTCGATGAAAGTCGGCGAATTCAAAAGCCAAAGCGGCCGCGTCAGCACCAGCGACCAGCGCAACGGCCAAATGCTGACCAGCGACGAAAACATCGTCGAAATCGGCGCCGCCGTGCAATACCGCATCCGCGACGCGAAAAACTACCTCTTCCAGGCGAACCAGCCCGAAGAAGTGCTGCGCGACATCGTCATCTCTGCCATCCGTGAAGTCGTCGGCAGCAACACCGTTGATGACATCCTCATCGAAAAACGCGGCGAGTGGCCACAAGAAGCCAAACAAATCATCGACAAAACCCTCGAACAATACAACCTCGGCTTCGAAATCGTCGCCTTCGAACTCCAAGACGCGCGCGCACCGGTAGAAGTCCAGGACGCCTTCGAAGACGCCGTACGCGCCCGCGAAGACGAAGAACGCCTCGGCCTCGAAGCCGAAGCCTACGCGCGCGAACGCATCCCGGTCGCTAGAGGCGAAGCCAAACGCCTGCTACAAGCCGCACAAGCCTACAAAGCCGAAACCCTCGCCCGCGCCGCCGCCGACAGCAGCCGCTTCAACAACCTGCTCGCCGCCTACCGCGAAAACCCGGCCGTCATGCGCGAACGCCTCTACCTCGACACCATGGCAGGCATCTACGCGCAGAGCAACAAAGTACTGGTCGATGCCGACGACGCGCGCCCCATTATCAACCTTGGCGACGCCCCTGCCCTGCCCGCTCCGCTCGCGAGCGAAAGCACAGCCCCGGCGGCAAACATCCCGCCCGCACCCGTCGTCACCCCCGCCGCCGCCAACGGCAAAACCCCGGCCAGCAACAACAACCGCAACGACCGCAGCCGCAGCCGCTAACGCCAGGAAACCCGCATGAACCACAGAACCAACGCCCTCCTCGCGGCCATCATGGTCGCCCTCATCATCCTCGCCAGCAGCGCCTACATCATCAACGAACGGCAAATCGCCGTCGTCACCCAATTCTCGCGCCTCATCAGCACCGACGACGAAGCCGGACTCAAATTCAAAGTCCCCTTCGTGCAGAACGTCGAATTCTTCGACGCCCGCATCCAGCGCCTGGACGTCGAACCCGAGCGCTTCATGACCAACGAAAAAAAATGGCTCATCGTGGACTATTTCGTCGAATGGCGCATCAAAGACATCCGCACCTTCTACACCAGCGTCCAGGGCAACTTCGACCAGGCGAGCCGCCTCCTCGACAACATGGTCAAAGAAAACCTGCGCGGCGAATTCGTGCAGCGCTCCGTCAAAGAAGCCATCTCGCAAGACCGCGGCACCATCATGGACGCGGCAAGCCGCCGCATCTCCGGCCAGGCAGAAGCGCGCTACGGCATCGAAGTCCTCGGCGTGCGCCTGAAGCGCGTCGACTTCTCCGACGAAATCCGCGACCGCGTCTTTGACCGCATGCGCGCCGAACGCGAGCGCGTCTCCAAAGACTTCCGCGCGCGCGGCCAAGAAAAATCCTCGGTCATCCGCGCCACCGCCGAACGCGAAGCCGCCGAACTCCTCGCCAAAGCACACGAAGAAGCCGACATCATGCGCGGCGAAGCCGACGCCAGCGCCGCCAAACAATACGCAGCCGCCTACGGCGCCGACCTTGACTTCTACCGCTACTGGCGCAGCCTCACCGCCTACCGCGACAGCCTCGGCGGCAGCACCCTCATCGTCAAACCGGACAGCCGCTACTTCCGCTATCTGAACGGCGACGACACCCCGCCGGAAACCGAAGCCGACAACACCCCTGCCGCCCTGCCCGCCCCGGCGCTCAACCCCGTCCCCGACCCGGTCATCCCGCCCGAAGCAGCCACCACCGCCCCGGCAAAAGACCAAGAACCGATGCTGCCATAAACCCGCCACACGGCTCACAACCCCATTTACATACACCTTGAGCGCTCAAAGCGCGTAGGGGCGGTTAGGGCGAAGCCCGTAACCGCCCGCCACACGAAACGGGCGGTTATGCTGCGCTAACCGTCCCTACCGGATCCGTTTACATACACATGGAGCGCTCAAGTGTAGTATAGCCATCCACCGAAAGTTTCAGACAAGACGCGCCGCTGAAGACAGTACGCGGTTGTCGGCGAAGCGGCGCAACACAGTATGAAGCTTTCGGTTGGATGGCTATAGCTACGCCACCTCATCGTACAGCGTTTGTGAGGATGACTATAACAACAAGCCCCTGCGAACAGGGGCTTTTTCATGGCCAATAAGACGCTGCAATCAGGGATTGCCCGCTGCCAGCAACGGACGCGGTTGCAAATCCGGTACTGCTAACGCATCCAGCGGCTGCGCCTGGCTATTCAGTGAAGCAATCGCCTGGTTCATCTGCAACGCTTGGGCAGCGGGGTCCGTATAGTTCCCCTGCGGTGGATTTTGCGCGCCGGTCAAGGAATTAATGGCGTCATGGTCAAGCGTCATGCCGTCGGCAAAGTAAATACTGTCTATTTGCCAGCCCGGCTGGAAATGGTTGGTAACGGTGATTTGGTTGTTTCCATCCTTGCTACGCAAGACGAGATTGTTGCCTTCGCGACGGATGTCAAAATCGCTGCGGTTCATGTCGCTAAAATCAATACTGTCATGCCGTCTCGCCCCGGTATCGTGGTTGTTGATGATGTCATTACCGTCTCCGCGTGCGAAATGATAGATGTCATTACCACTCCCGCCATCCAAAACGTCATTTCCTTTATCACCGTACAAATCATCATGAAGATTACCGCCAACAATGGTGTCATTGCCGCCATAACCATGAATTTTAATATTCACACCATATGCACTTCGTACTATTCCTTTTAATACGTCATCTTTATCGCTGCCTATCAACCCTATTTGTGGAAATTTTCCTCTTATCATCAGTACACCGCTGGCAGATTCACCTGCTTTGTCGGTAGCCGTTATCCTGACGAAATAGTCTTTTCCTCCTCTGACAAAGGGCAGGCTTCCGGTTAAAACACCCGTTTCGGAGTCTATGGAAAGCCAGGAAGGCAATGGCTGACCATCTCTCATTTCAGCGCTAAAGGTTAATTTGTCGCCTTTATCTATATCCCGTATATAGATTCGCGAATTACATTTCACTTCCCCGTCACTATTCGCGCTATGCAAAGAGAAAGGAGCGCTTTTATATGGCGCATCGTTGACATTAATCACATTCAGCGCAAGGTGCTGGCTGGCAGCACCGCCTTTGCCCTGGACGCTGATTTCAATATCGAGTACGCCGACATCGTCATTGCCGGGGGTACCGCTAAAGGTGCGGGTTGCGGCATCGAAATTCAGCCACTGCGGCAACGGTTTGCCATCTGCCAGGCGGGCGCTGTAGCTCAGTTTGTCGTCCTTGTTGGCCGTGTGGAATGCATCTTCCGCAAGGGTATAAGTCAGCTTGTCCTTTTCATGAATGCTCTGTGCTGCCAGCGGTTTACCTGCGGTTGGCGCCTGCGGCTGTTCCGGCTTGGGCTGTTCCGGTTTGGGCTGTTCCGGCTTGGGCTGTTCCGGCTTGGGTGGTTCAGGTTGGGGCGGAACGGGTTGGGGCGGAACGGGTTGGGGCGGAACGGGTTGGGGCGGAACGGGTTGGGGCG
>NZ_DBHKZK010000075.1:0-5357 GCF_057314735.1 Cardiobacterium sp. | reverse complement strand
GAACGGGTTCAGCGGGTTCAGGATCAGGGAAAGGTCCATTCTTTCTTTCCGAAAGCGGCAACTCATAATCGCCATAAGCATAATCCAGTACGCGAATAACACCGGGATAATCCTTATGGGTAATATTCAGTTCACTGCCCTTTTTGGTTATTTGCCAGCCGTTCTCATCGTCAGACCATATTTTGCGTTCCTTGTCATAATTCCATTTAAGCGAGGAGATGGAGAAAGCATCCAGGAATATTTCATCCATTTTATTGCCGTCCCCGCGACCGTCATCAATAACAATATCGGTTGGCGCCGGTTTTCCCTCTTCCGGTTGCAACTCCTCACGGAAGAAATAATAACTGTCTGCCCCTTTGCCACCAATGAGCGTATCGCTGCCAGAGCCGCCGCGAAGGTGATCGTTGCCAACGATGCTTTTATCACGGTTGTCATCACCAAAAACAATATCATTACCGCCTTGGCCATCAAGAACATCATCACCGCGCTGACCGATTAACATATCATCACCGGTTCCCCCTTCAATGTCGTCTCCTGCGCCCTCTTCTTCTGCAACCAGTGAAGCATTGTTTTCCCAGTCATGATAATCGCGGGTGATAAAATAATCCTGCTTGTCACGATCAATTTCCAGTTTCCATGCTACGGACTTATCTATTAGCCGGTTGGATATTTGCACTTCTTCTATACGATTCCATCTTTTTTCCTTTAAATTATAACTATGTATATGGGTAATTGGCAAATAAGCGCCATGACTACGGTCAATATGGGCATAAACCATGGCATTGGAGTCCCCAACCAGCAAATCATTCCCTGCGCCACCCCGGATAGTATCCGTACCTGCACCACCCTGAACAATATCCCGAGCCGCACTGCCATACAGCGAATCATTGCCTTCCGCACCATTTACCCAATCGCCTTGTCCCTTGCGTTCCTGAAGTTGAAGATGTTCATTAATATTACCGGCATGGATAATATCATTGCCAAAGCCGCCCATGATAAAATCTCTTCCTTCATTGCCGGACATGAGATTAGCATCCAGGATTTTTTGTTTCCCGGTGAGCGCCGTCTTGGGAGCACTGCCCAATAACACATCGGTATCTGTCCCACCTTCGATAATGTCTGGATAGAGGCTGCCATATACTATGTCATTGCCTGCCCCTGTTTGCGTTACCAGGCCATAGCCAGATTTTCCCGGCAAGGCACTGTTTGCCCAGATAAGATCATTTTCGAAGCTGCCTTGCACCAAATAGCTGTCAGGACCAAGATTATATTCGTTATGTACATCATAACGTTTCGGCGTAATCGTATATTCTTTTGCCTTCTCGGGTTCGGGTTTTGGTGCAACATCATACAAATCCAAGGCCCCGTCCAGCGTATTTCTGCTGTTAAAATAATCCTTGACTGTAACTTTATTGGCTTCATTGGCAACAGATGTGACCACCAGATTTTGCCCGTCACGAACGGCCCGGAACTTGCCATCTGGCTCACCATTGCTGTCGCTACTTATCCAGCTATCCTGGCTATTTGGTGTTTCGGGAATAAAGTATTCTGCCTTGTCCTTGCCAAAGCGCAGCTCCCCCTTGCCGTCGGCATCAAAGACCGTATCGTGGTCTTCAATATAATAAGTATCGAAGTCTGGGCCACCTTCAAGATAGTCTCTGCCTTTACCACCATTTAGAGTATCCTTTCCGCCACCTGCGAAAATATAAGCATCACCTGCCCAATCGTATAATTCATTCACGCTATCTGTTCCAAATATTACATTTGAAATAACAGCATCAGCGTCATGAGGCTTGGAAGAGATACTAATATTACTGGCTCGATCCTGATAAGCGTAGCCTGAAGCGTGTTCATTTTTTGACAGAAGTTGCAGCATATCAAGGCGGTGCTTTATATATTCCTTCGTCATACCTGCATAGGTAGATTGGTCATTAATATCCAAGAATTTTAACGTTGGTACCTCATCCTTTAACAGACCATTTTTTTCATCATAAAGTTTATCACCAGATAATGAAAATGGATATAGATGTTTCAAGGCATAGCGGTACCCCATTCCTTTCACAGGATCATAGACTTCCTTTATATCATCCTGATTTAAGGAAGACATAAGTTTTACGGTAAGCGAATGCTCAAGTCCTTCTTTTTTGATTTTTTCGTGCAATTTGGAAATAATAAAGAAAAGAATTTCTCCATACCCTTTTGTAATTGGTGGATCTATTCCCAGTAATTGTACTGCAAGTTTTTTAACAATACTTTCTACTCCACCCATACCAGTAGCGGCCGCTTCTTCAAATAGTTTGTTAAAATCTTTAACAAAATCATCATGATTTTTATTGTCGAGTTCGCTGTCAAGGCGTGCAAACAGCGCCATAGCTGACATGGTATTATCCATCGGCCCCATACCATGACCCAAAGTATCACCATCGAGCCCCCCGCTTTCAATGAATAACTCAGGTGTAGCTCCTGGTTGCTCAAGACCAATGAACCAATCTTGTGCGACAAGATCCATATTTTTATCGCCAATAAAATTGGTGATTTTATTTTTATCAAATTTTGACGAACCGCCCAAGACATCAAATATTTTATTTATATTATTTTGCAGAGTATATCCTTCAAATATACTAGCCCTGCCACCAAAGCCTGCACCATTAATCATATATGCATGATCTGTAACATCAGGAAACAATCGGGAAAATGCGGCTGACAAGTGCCCTCCCAAGCTATGCCCCGTTACAGTAACTTTATCAATAGATAGACCTAATCCATCATATCGTTCGTCATCAGGAGAGAAAATCTCATGAGAGTTTCTAAATACAATTCTCTTCCAAGTGAGGTTATCTAAAAAATATCCTTTAGAGGTACTTCTTTCATGATCCTTTTCCCAATTCTCCAATTCCTCTAGTTCCTCTAGTTCTTTTCCTGAAATGATTTTGGCAACTTCATATTCTCCTATACAGGTTATTTGTTGCCAAAAATTATATAGATCTACAACTTGGTGATGTGCTATACCATCGTATGCAATATCTGCGAGATCGGTTTTAAGAAAATCTTTATAAAATTCTTTGGTTCCCTTTAAAGCAAGAACATATTTGCCAGGATTACTCCCTCCCATCTTTCCTTTAAAAAGGGTTCCAGAAAAACTGCTTTCATCTTCACGATCTTTCCAATGAGCCATTATCTCGTAGTTATCAAAAACTAGATCCGCCAAGGATTCCGGTGTTCTGCGCCACTTTTTTTCCTTATCATTTAGCATGGCATCTTTTGCAAGATATTCATTATACTTAGTTCCTATCTGAGCTTTAGAAAAATCTGCATAGGATGCCTCTGCAAGATTAAAATAATCAGCTAAAAGGCGATTATATTGAGTACTCATAACTTGCTCCTTATCTAAGGTTTGTATTGATAAACTCTAAATCGATCTTCATAAGAAAGATCCCCTCTGGAACAATCTTGGATATTATTTAACCAAAATTTAAGACCTTCTAAAGAATAAACTAGTGAAGGTGCGTTAACACCGAATGTTGTTGTTTGAAAAACAACCTGATGCATTCTGTAATCGTAATAAATAACATCTGTCTCGGTTATTCCTTTTATTTCATTCCTAATATCAAAAGAACGGATCCGACTATTTTCGTATCCTTGTGGCTTATACTCTCGCCCTTGAAACGATATATTACTTACTCCATCTTCTACGTGAATTAATTTATTTATTTCATGGATATTATTCCATTCTTCTTCACCTATTCTCTTGCGATATTCTTCCGGGGTGAGATAGACCTTCGTGCCGCCGCTGGTTTCGCACAGGCGCGTTACCCGAACTTGCAACATCCAGTATTCGACAGCCCAGTACACGATAAAGTTGCCCATTGGCAGCATAAAACCGACAAACAGCCCAAAATGCCGCTTCGCCTTCCAGCCCAATACCATGAAAAGGATGGTACCCAAAACCCAAACTCCGAAAAAGAACAGGACAGCGAGACCGAACATTTTATTCTCTTGTTAAATTACAATTGACATTACATTGATGAAATCTGCATAGGGCGCTTCTGCAAGATTAAAGTAATCCGCCAACAAGCGATTTGATTGAGTGCTCATTATTTACTCCTTTTGATATTGGTATATTGATCGATTCTGAATCTCTCCTCGTAAGGAAGATCTCTGTCGGAACAGTCTTTAATGTTATTTAGCCAAAATTTAAGTCCCTCTAAAGAGTCAAGTATAGATGGCGCGCGGAGACCAAATGCTGTTCTTTGAAAAATAACTTGTCGCATTTTGTAATCATAATAAATAATGTCTGATTCAGCTATACCTTGCGTTCTACCATTAATCTGAAAAGAGATGATTCGGTTACTGTCGTATCCTCTTGGTTTGTATTTCCTTCCCTGGAATAGAAGGCTATCTATGCCATCTCCTACATGAATTATTTCATCAATTTCATGAAGATTTTTCCATTCTTCTTCACCAATTTTTTTGCGGTATTCTTCCGGGGTGAGATATATCTTTGTGCCACCACGGGTTTCGCACAGGCGCGTTACCCGAGCTTGCAACATCCAGTATTCGACAGCCCAGTACACGATAAAGTTTCCCATTGGCAGCATAAAACCGACAAACAGCCCAAAATGCCGCTTCGCCTTCCAGCCCAATACCATGAAAAGGATGGTACCCAAAACCCAAAGTCCCAAAAAGAACAGGATGGCGATCATGAACATTTTTATACTCCCAATGGGCGCAAAATAGCCAAACACCCCCACGGGCGCGCCTGCCCGTGGGGGTGTTTGCTGGGATGTGCTGCTTGTACGTTGCGTCGGGTGGCGCGGTGGTGGTTTTTGCGGGCTGTCATTGCTGTCGTCCCTGATTGAATGGCTTGTAGGCGAAGGTAACGATTTTTTCAGGAGCAGGCAAGACCAAATACGAATGCTTAAAAAAGGCAGCTTGCGGATTATATGACGAAAATATTGTTCAATTTATTGTATTTAATGAGTTTATATGCTTTATCTGGAGTGTGTGCAGCGGCTGTTTTGTCACGCTGTTTTCACAATATAGCAATGGCTTGGTGTGCTTTTTTGAGGCTTGCTGTGGATGGATGCCAACCGCGGTTTGTGTTCTCTCGCCAGGAGCTGTTTGCAATTCGGCGGATAAGCCCTCTCTCTTGCTTCGCAAGCAATGCTTGCGAAGCAAGAGAGAGGGGTTGGTGTGAGGGTAGCAAACCATTGAAAAACTTGAATTTTAGCTCGTCAATAATATTGCCACCCCTCCCCAGCCCTCCCCCGGGCCCCACGCAAAATGCGGATGCATTTTGCGTGGGTACCCGCCCGCTGCGGGCTTCGCCCTGCAGGGAAGGGAGATTTTTCAATAGA
>NZ_DBHKZK010000074.1:0-5079 GCF_057314735.1 Cardiobacterium sp. | reverse complement strand
ACCCGCAACCGTCGCCGAACCCGCAACCGTCGCCGAACCCGCAACCGTCGCCGAATCCGCAACCGTCGCCGAATCCGAACCCGTCGCCGAATCCGCAACCGTCGCCGAACCCGCAACCGTCGCCGAACCCGCAACCGTCACCCAACCCGAATCCATCGCCCAATCCGCAACCGCAGCCCAACCACGCGGGCAAAGTCAGCATCAGCGGCGAGGCAAAAGTCGGCGAAACGCTGACCGCCAAAGTTGACGACGCCGACGGCGTTCCCTCAACCGGCGTCAAATACCAATGGTTTGCCGACGGCAAGGCGATTGATGGCGCGACCGGGCAAACCTTCACCCTCACCGCCGCGCAGAAGGGCGCGAAAATCACAGTGCAGGCGACCTACGACGACAACGCCAAAAACCACGAAACGCCGACCAGTGACGCCACCGCTGCCGTCGCCGACAACAGCGCACCGAATCCATCGCCGAACCCGTCACCCAATCCGAATCCATCACCCAACCCGAACCCGTCGCCCAATCCGCAACCGCAGCCCAACCACGCAGGCAAAGTCAGCATTGCGGGCGACGCCAAAGTCGGCAACGAATTGAAAGCGACCATTGATGACGCCGACGGCGTTCCCGCGAGCGGCGTCAAATACCAATGGTTTGCCGACGGCAAGGCGATTAGCGGCGCGACCGGGCAGACCTTCACCCTCACCGCCGCGCAAAAAGGCGCGAAAATCACGGTGCAGGCGACCTACGACGACAACGCCAAGAACCACGAAACGCCGACCAGCGACGCCACTGCCGCCGTCGCCGATAACAGCGCGCCGAATCCGTCACCCAACCCGCAACCCAATCCGAATCCAAACCCGTCACCCAACCCGCAACCGCAGCCCAACCACGCGGGCAAAGTCACTATCAGCGGCGACGCCAAAGTCGGCAGCGAGCTGAAAGCGACTGTCACAGACGAAGATGGCGTACCGACGACGGGCGTCAAATACCAGTGGTTTGCCGACGGCAAAGCCATCAGCGGCGCGACCAACAGCACCTTTACCCTCACCGCCGCGCAGAAGGGCGCGAAGATTACGGTACAGGCGACTTACGATGACAACGCCAAAAACCACGAAACGCCGACCAGTGACGCCACCGCTGCGGTTACCGATAACAGCACGCCGAATCCGTCACCCAACCCCAACCCGAATCCGTCGCCCACCCCGCAGCCCAATCATGCGGGCAAAGTCAGCATTACGGGCGAGGCGAAAATCGGCGAAACCTTGACCGCCAAAGTTGACGACGCCGACGGCGTGGACAGCACGCAAATTACCTACCAGTGGCAGCGCGACGGCCAGCCCATCAGTGGCGCGACCGGGGCAAGCTACCAGCTCACCGCCGCAGACGCCGGACACAAAATCAGCGTGCAGGCGACTTATGATGACAACGCCAGCCATCACGAAACGCCGACCAGTGCGGCGAGCGACATCGCCAAACCGCAGCCGCCGGCGACAAACGGCCTGGACGTCAGCGACGCCAGCGCGGTGATTGAGGGCAACGAACTGGTTTACACCGTCAAACTCGCCAGCCCGGCGCAGGCGGGGCAGGTGCTGAAACTCAGCACCGACTACCACGACAGCGCCCTCTCCGCCGACCAGCTTGCCAAAACCGCCGACCAGCTTGCCAAAACCGCCGACCCGTTCCAGCCGGGCGAATACCTCGGCAACGGCACGGTGTTCACCCGCAGCGTCGCCGATATGCCGCTTGCCGCCAACAGCGCCGACATCACCGCCTACGCGCCGACGATGGCGAAAAACGCCTACGGCGTTGTCACCGGTCTCAACACCAGAGCCTACAACATCCCGATTTACATCGTCGATAGCAGCGACCCACAGCAGCACTACGCCAACATCACCTCGCACGACGACCGCATCACCGCCTCCGGCGACATCAGCGCGCACGTCCTCGGCCGCATCCCGCTGCCCGACTACGCCCAGCCCGCAGGCGGCGGCGACGCCTCCTTCGCCGTGTACGACAAGGCGACCGGGCTGATGCGCGAATACTTCCACGCGGTGAAAACCGCCGACGGCTGGGACGTCAGCGCCGCCGGTTACTTCCAGGGCGAGGCGGGCATGAGTGGCCTCGGCGCGAAAAACTTCTGGATGCAGCACACCCACGGCGGCTCGGCGGTGGTCGGTATGCTCAACCCGCTGAGCCAAATCGGCGTCTCCGAAGTGCTCGCCGGACGCATCAACCACGCCGTTTCCGTCACCCTGCCGAACGCGAAGAAAGGCGTCACCTCCTTCCCGGCACAACAAAACGACGGCGCCGACGACAACCCGAACGCGCCCGCCGAAGGACAATGGTTCCGCATCCGCCAGGACATCGACCTTGACGCCTACCGCCGCCCGGACGGCTCACCGCTCAGCCCGATGACCAAAATGATCGCCAAGGCGGCGCAAACCTACGGCGGCTACGGCGCGGACAAAAACCTCAACAACTTCGCCTTCAACGCCGAAGCGCCGAACAACTACCTCGCGCGCGGCAAAGAAAACCCGTGGCGCACCGGCGGCGAAATCGCACAAAAAATCGGCGGCGACCCCAGCGACATCAACGACTTCCCGTGGGAGCTGACCGAATGGGCGCCCGTCGGCTGGAACGACAAAGGCCACGACGCGGGCGTTTACACCCCGCGCGACATCAGCGCCAGCATCGGCGGCGTCGCGCAAACCGTGCATAACGGCGAAATCACCCTGCCCGCAGGCGCGACCGAAATACAAGTCAAAGTGCCGACGCTGACCCACAACAACCTGAGCCAGACCGACGACGTCACCCTGCACGCGCAACTGCTGGACAACGGCAACGTCATCGCCAGCGACGACGGCAACGGCCACGTCAATGACGCGCCCAGCCCGATACACGACACCATCCACGGCGGCGACCACGGCAGCGTCCTCATCAGCCCGAACATCAACGCCGAAGACTACGCCCAGCTCGTCAATCTCGAAGGACAGGCGCTCCTTGACTACGTCCAGGCGCACGGCAACCATATGCTGCAAAACCCGGCGAGCCAAACCCCCGGCGCGACCCTGCGCGGCGGCGACGGTGACGACACCCTCGTCAGCGGCTACGGCGTGGACTACCTCGCCGGCGGCAAAGGCGCGGATACCTTCGTCTATGCGATGGACGGCGAAAACAGCTTCCCCTACCACGACAACGACCAAATCCTCGACTTCAACCCGGCGGAAGGCGACCGCATCGTCCTCACCCGGGGCGAAGGCTGGACACTGCAATTCGACCGCGTCGAATTTGAAGCGGCGGCGCATGTGCAGCGCCTGCAATACAAAGTCTATAAAGGCAGCGAAAGCTACATCAACGCCATCCAGATCCACTCGCACGACGGCCACGCCTTCAGCGTCGATGAAATCATGAATGCCGTCACCATCCTCTAAAAGACACGCCCACAACCCCATAAACCCGATTAACTAGAAACCTCAAGAAAGGAAGCCAACATGAGCAACATCGCTCTCACCCTGAAAACCGCCGACGGCAACACCATCGCCCAGTACAACCTGAACACCGTGAGCGTTGAACAAATTGACGCCATCAACGGCGCGTACTACCAGTTCACCGATGCGGCGACCGGCACCGGTCCGGTGCGCATCGACACCGCGCGCAGCGGCGGCGACCTGCTCATCTCCTTCGACAACAGCAGCGGCACCGATCTTGTCATTAAAGACTATTTTGCCCGTGGCGAAGGCGCGCTAGTCGGCATGCAAAACAACGGCGAGCTTTACCGCTACCCGGTCATCGTCACTCCTGAACACGTGCTTGCCGAACACATCGAAACCGCGCCTGCCTATGCCAGCGGCGCGGAAGGCGCAGTAGCGGCAGGCAGCAGCGGCGGGCCGTCCACCCTGGGCGTACTCGGCACCATTGGTGCGGTCGGCCTCGTCGCCGGTGGCATCGCCATCGCGGCACACAACCACAACAAGCACCACAAAAACGACACCCACGACAACACGCCAAACCCGCAACCCAACCCGAACCCGCAAAACCCGAGCGACCCCGGCAACACCCCGACCCCGCCGAACCAAAATCCGGGCAACAACACCAACCCACTGTTCCCGCCCGGTCCGAACAATCCCAACAACCCGAATCCGCAACCGAACCCGAACCCGCAGCCCAACCCAAACCCGCAACCGTCGCCGAACCCGAACCCGTCGCCGAACCCGTCGCCGAACCCGAATCCATCGCCGAACCCGAATCCATCGCCCAACCCGAACCCATCGCCGAACCCGAATCCGTCGCCCAACCCGCAGCCGAATCACGCGGGCAAAGTCAGCATTACAGGCGACGCCAAAGTCGGCAGTGAATTGAAAGCGACTGTCACCGACGAAGATGGCGTGCCAACGAGGGGCGTCAAATACCAATGGTTTGCCGACGGCAAGGCGATAGACGGCGCCACCAGTCAAACCTTCACCCTCACCGCCGCGCAGAAGGGCGCGAAAATCACGGTGCAGGCGACTTATGACGACAACGCCAAGAACCACGAAACGCCGACCAGCGACGCCACCGCTGCGGTCGCCGACAACAGTGCGCCCAACCCGCAACCCAATCCAAATCCGAACCCGTCACCCAACCCCAACCCGAATCCGTCGCCGAACCCCCAACCGCAGCCCAACCACGCGGGCAAAGTCAGCATTACGGGCGATGCCAAAGTCGGCAGCGAGCTGAAAGCGACTGTCACCGACGAAGACGGCGTGCCAACAACCGGTGTCAAATACCAATGGTTTGCCGACGGCAAGGACATCGACGGCGCAACCAGTCAAACCTTTACCCTCACCGCCGCGCAAAAGGGCGCGAAAATCACGGTGCAGGCGACCTACGACGACAACGCCAAAAACCACGAAACGCCGACCAGCGACGCCACCGCTGCGGTCGCCGACAACAGCGCGCCGAATCCGTCGCCGAACCCGCAGCCGTCGCCGAATCCAAATCCGTCACCGAATCCAAACCCGCAACCTAACCCGAATCCGTCGCCCAATCCGAATCCGTCACCCAACCCGCAACCCAATCCGAATCCAAACCCGTCACCCAACC
>NZ_DBHKZK010000073.1:0-3470 GCF_057314735.1 Cardiobacterium sp. | reverse complement strand
GGTTGCAAGTCCGGTGTGGCTAACGCATCCAGCGGCTGCGCCTGGCCGTTCAGCGAAGCAATCGCCTGGTTCATCTGCAACGCCTGGGCAGCGGGTTCCATATAGTTCCCCTGCGGCGCGTTTTGCGCGCTAACCGCGCTATTGATAGCGTCATGGTCAAGCGTCGTGCCATCGGCAAAGCGGATGCTGTCTATTTGCCAGCCATTAAAGAAATGGTTGGTAACAGTGATTTGATCTTTACCGTCTTTACTACGCAAGACGAGATTGCCACCTTCGCGGCGGATGTCAACATCGCTGCGGTTTATGTCGCTGAAATCAATGCTGTCATGCCGTCCCAATCCGGCATCGTAATTATTGATGACATCACGACCGAATCCGCGTGCAAAACGGTAAATATCATTTCCGGCACTACCGCTGAGAGTATCATTGCCACTGCCACCAATGAGCAAATCGTTGCCTGTTCCTCCATATAGCTTGTCATCTCCTTCATTTCCATGAAGCTGGTCATCGCCTTCTCCGCCAACCAATTCGTCATTTCCGGCACCACCAGAAAGATGATCTCGTCCATCCCCACCATTCAAGGAATCATCTCCCGCTCCGCCAGACAACTTGTCATTTCCGGCGCTACCAACGAGGTCATCATTACCATCTTCTCCATAGAGTTCATCATCCCCTTCTTCACCGCTTATAACATCATTACCGCCTTTTCCGTTGATAATATCATTGCCCTTGCTACCATAGATACGATCATCGCCTTCAGTAGTTTTTCGCAATTCTCTTTCAATCTCATCAGCTGTCAGAATACTGCCATCAGCGAATCTGATCTCGCCTATGCGCCATTTGGTATTGGAAAGAAACTGTCCCATAATCCGCAGTTCATCCGCTCCTGAAATGCTGCGCAAGTAAAGACTGATATTATCCCGCATTATCATGAAATCCTTGCGGTTCATGTTGGTAAATGCCACGACGTCATCCTGGTTCGAATTTTCATCATGATTGTTAATCAGGTCATGACCAAATCCCCGTGCAAACTGATAGACATCTTTGCCTCCCTTGCCTGCCAATAGTTCGTTATCAGCTGTACTGGTTAATACGTCATTTCTGTCCGTTCCATTTATCGGCTTCAGTGGCATACCTTGCACAAGATTGAGCTCAAGTGTCTGATGCGCCTTTAGACCGCCACTATCGGTAGCAGTAACAGTAACACGATAATTCCCTCGTGGCGTATTTGCAGAGGGTGAGCCTGTAAAACGGGCATTGTATGTATCGAACTTTAGCCAACCCGGTAATGGTTGACCATTTTCACCCGTAGCACTAAACGTCAGTTTGTCATCTTTATCAATATCTTTAAAAGCATTTTCAGGCAATTGGTAATAAAAAAGTCTGCTATGCTCTACTTGTTGTACAGGCAATTTTTGTCCTGCCTGCGGCGCATCATTGACGTTAATCACGTTCAGCGCAAGATGCTGGCTGGCACTGCCGCCTTTGCCCCGGGCGCTGATTTCAATATCGAGTGTACCGACATCATCATTGCCGGGCGTACCGCTAAAGGTGCGGGTTGCGGCATCGAAATTCAGCCATTTCGGCAATGGCTTGCCATCTGCCAGACGGGCGCTGTAGCTCAGCTTGTCGTCCTGGTTGGCCGTGTGGAAGGTATCTTCCGCAAGGGTATAACTCAGCTTGTCCTTTTCATGAATGCTCTGTGCCGCCAGCGGTTTGCCTGCGGTTGGCGCTTTGGGTTGTTCCGGTACAGGCCGCACCGGACTGGGTGGCTGAGGTTTGGGATCGGGTTTCGGATTGGGACTGGGTTTGTTGTCATCATCCAAAGACGGCAATTTGAGTCCAAGAAATTCTTCACTGTTAAAAAATCCGGTAAAGACAACTTTGCCCTGCGAGCCTTTCGGGCCATTGGTAATAACCAAATTGCTGCCTTCGCGGGCAAGTTTGGCGCCAGTATCCGTAACCCATTCGTTTTCTGCGACTGAACGCACACTGTCATGGGTGATTTTTCTGCCCTGATAGGTGATAAATCCCTTGCCGTCACTATCATGGATGGTGGTCACGCCCGGCGGCATCAGGCGGTTAAACATAATGTGGTAGCCGTCATATCCAGCGGCATCTTTGATGCTGTCCGTACCCGCGCTAATGTGATAATGGTCGTCGCCATCCTCGTCGGTCATGGTATCGTCGCCACTATTGCTGAAGTAGGTGTCGTTGCCAATGCCGCCGTCCATCAGCGTTTTGTCCTTGCCAGCGCGCAGCACGTCATTACCGGCACCACCGTGCAGTTCATCGCCGCCGGTACCACCATTAAGCTGATCATCACCCTCATCGCCGGAGAGCTCATCCTTGTCGTTGTCATCATCGCTGGCATCAAGCACATCATTGCCTGCACCCCCGTGCAGCTTGTCTTTGCCCTTGCCGGCATAAAGCCGGTCATCGCCGCTGGCGAATCCTGCGGGCATGGCTACGGCATCATCGCCAAACATGGTGTCATCACCATCGTCGCCGTGCATTTCGTCATGCCCGGCCTGACCGGCCATCCAGTCATTGCCTGCGCCACCATACAGCGTATCGTTGCCCGCGCCTTGCACGCGCTCCTGCAACATCAGCCGAATACCCGGCATAATCTTGAAATCCGTTTCCGTACCCTGCCATTCCCAGGCAAAGGTTTTTTCGCCGGGAACAGACAGACTGCCGTCCAAGGGACGCGGGACACTACCATCTACTGGCCAGCGCTGCTCAATGATGGTGCCAACGGCAGCACCATGCATCGTACCCAACGATACCGAAGAAGTCGTTGGCAAATAATTGGCATCGCCCAAAATCAGGTCATTCCCGGCACCACCACGAACGGTGTCGTCACCTTCACCAGCAGTCAAAACATCATCCTGGGCGCTGCCAATGACGACATCGCTACCAAAATGACCATTGAGCCAGTCGCCGCGTTTGCCCTGCCGTGAGGCGGTTTCGGTGTTTATTTCGTCATCGGGCAACGGTGTTTCAAAATCTTCCTTGCCATCGCCCGCGACGAGTGTATCCGCACCGGCACCCCCAATCACGATATCGCTGCCACCGCCCGCATAGACCGTGTCATTGTCATTGGTGGCATCCCGATGGAGATTGCCGGAGAAAATAAACTCCTGGTTATTGCCACCATAAACAAAATCATTGCCCTGACCGGCCATGACCAAATGCAGGCCTTTCGGTCCACCATCACCGGTAAAAAGCACATCATCATGGGCGCTGCCGGTAATCTGCGATGGCTTGAGATTGCTACCTTTGACCCGGATTCCTCTGGGTGCCATTGCACCGTTATAAAAGAAAAGGCCTGCTTTCTCGCTATCATCAACAAGCGTGGCACCTTCATCTGACAGGAGCGTATTATCTTCCGCCAGGGTAAAGCCAAAATCACCTTCCTTCCAGTGACGAATACGCGCCAGCGGCTGATAATTGCCGGAAGCATTTCT
>NZ_DBHKZK010000072.1:0-55746 GCF_057314735.1 Cardiobacterium sp. | reverse complement strand
TCTATATCAACTACGGATTTGTTTGAGGCAGCATACATTTTAGGACACCACCGCCGCCTGAACCTTGCCGCGGCTGTAGCCGGTAATGCTGCAAATATCGCGGATGCCGCAGCAACGGGCGGTCATCTGCCAAACTAGCCTGTCTGCACCGGAATGACAGCCCCGATAGTCAAGGTTGTGGTCACCAACAAACTGCCTGCCACAGGCTTTGCAGAGGTATTTTTGCTTGTTGTTGCCGGATTTGCCGTTTCGCTTTATATTCTGCCCACGGCAACGGGGACAGCAAATGGTAATTTGAATTTGCACAACTCAAATATACCGTGTCTCCGTTGCTTTTTGTTTGCCCTTCGTTTATCAGCATACATTTTAGGACACCACCCAGTTGTCGTAGTCTTTGGTAGTAAACGCCGCTGGCAGCTCTATGGTGGACCAGTTGCCCTGGTAGAAGTAGGGCAGAAAAATTGGCGGGCCACCGAAACATGGCAGATTGTAGTGATCGAGCCATTGGACGACCACGCCGCTTTCGCGGTAAAGCTGTTTGATTTGCTGGTAGCTGGCGCGCACTTTGGCGAAGTATTTTTGGGCGTCCGGGGTGGCATTTTCGCCGAGAAAGTAGTCTTCCTCGGCGAGGAAGCGGTAAGTGCCGTCGTCTTCAAGGTGGAAGCAGAGCCAGTTTTCGCAACAGTAGTCGGTGTGTGTCGCCCAGGCCTCGTCACCGATGCAGCCGTTGTCGGGTTCGACGGGCTTGATGAAATGCAGGCGGACATCGCCCAGCGCCGGGTCAAGCGAGGCGAGGTCAAAGCTCGCGAGCGGCAGCAGGTATTTTTCCAGCCAGGGCTGGGCGGCGCTGAAGACGGTGCTGGCTTCCGGGAAGTAGTCAATGTGTGCCGGGCGTTTTCCCGGCTGCGGCACTTCTATCTCAGCCACTTCCGGGTGCAATTCTGGCGGCAGGCTGTCGAGGTAGGCGGCTATGGCGGCTGAAGCCTTATAGCGGCGGCAAAGGCTATCAACGATTTCTGTGATGCTTTCTTTGCTGCGCGGCGGCGTCTGCACCGGCCGGGGCAGGTAAACCGTCATCAGCAGCATTGAGTCCCGCCCCGGATTGGGCAGGCGTTCCTTGAGGAGGTATGGGGCGTTTTCCGTGTTGTAGCCGTCAGCATCGTTAAGCATGACGGCAAGGGCCTGCAGGGCATCATTCTGTTCGTATGCGGCCATCGGCCAGCCGCTGCGGCTCAGCCATTCGATGCCGTGCTGCTCGCCCCAGGCTTTGAGGCGCAGGGCGTCGCGCAAGGCTTCTGCCGGGTAGGTACCCGGCGGATCGTCCCACGCCCATTGCCAGCGGCCATCGTCTCCGTGACCGATGAATTGCACGCGGCAGACGGTTTCACCAAGGCGGGCGGTTGCCGTGTCAAGGTCGATGGATTCGAGATACCGCCCCACTTCCCGCAAGGTTTGCTGACGCTCAAGACAATGGCCGAGGTATGGCAAGGCGAGGTCGCACATTTCCTCGCGTAGGGCGCGGTAGGCGGCGTAGTCGGCGGGCGGGAGCGGGTTGTCGTAAAGGCTCACGTTTTTTTCCTTGGGTTTGGCGGGTGGGGGTTACAACAACGACTTTACATACAGGATAGCGGGGAAGGTGTATGTATCGGTTGTAGGGTGGGTCTTGACCCACCGTCCAAAAACGACATCGGCGGCGGCAATGCTTAACCCCACCCCGGGAACCCATGAAAAAGGCATCCGCTTTTTTCATGGGTTCCCCGCCCCTCCCCCACGGGGGGAGGGGGCAGAACGGCGCAGTTTTTCAGCATTTGTTCCCGCAGTCGTGTCAGCGCGGTGGGGCAAGCCCCACCCTACACAATGGTTTTACATACAGGGTAGCGGGGTTGGTGTATGTATCGGTTGCAGGGTGGGTCTTGACCCACCGTCCAAAAACGACATCGGCGGCGGCAATGCTTAACCCCACCCCGGGAACCCATGAAAAAGGCATCCGCTTTTTTCATGGGTTCCCCGCCCCTCCCCCACGGGGGGAGGGGGCAGAACGGCGCAGTTTTTCAGCATTTGTTCCCGCAGTCGTGTCAGCGCGGTGGGGCAAGCCCCACCCTACACAATGGTTTTACATACAGGGTAGCGGGGTTGGTGTATGTATCTCAGCGCAGGGTGACGAGTTCTTCGCTGCTGGTCGGGTGGATGGCGACGGTGTTGTCGAAGTCCGCCTTGCGCGCGCCCATTTTTACGGCGACGGCGAAGCCTTGCAGCATTTCATCGACGCCGTCGCCAATCATCTGGATGCCAACGATTTTTTCGTCCGCGCCGACGCAGACGAGTTTCATCAGGGTTTTCGCCGGGTGGGCGGCGAAGGCGCGCGCCATCGGCGAGAAGCCGGCGCGATAGGTTTTGACCTGCTCCGCGCCGTATTGCGCGCGCGCGGCGGCTTCATCGAGGCCGACAACGCCAATCGGCGGGTGGGTGAACATCACCGTCGGGATGTTTTCGTAATCCAGGTGCGCGTCCGGCTGGTGATTGAACAGGCGGGCGGCGAGGCGGCGGCCGGCGGCGATGGCGACCGGGGTCAGTTCTGCCGCGCCGGTGATGTCGCCGATAGCGTAGATGCCGGGAACGTTGGTGTTTTGCCAGGCATCGACCGGGATGTCGCCGTTGTCGCGTGTCGCCACCCCGGCGGCGGCGAGGTTGAGTTGGCCGGTGTTGGCGCGGCGCCCCATCGCCCAAAGGAGGAAGTCGGCGGCGAGGGTTGTGCCGTTGTCGAGCGTGACGGTGCCGTCGTCGCCGACGCGCGCCACTTGTGCGCCCCGGTGGATGGTGATGCCCTGCGCGGTCATCGCGTCGGCCAGGGTTTCGGCGATGTCGGCATCTTGCGCGCGCAAGAGGCGCTCGCCACGGATGACGATGTCGGTCGGCGTACCCAGCGCTTGCAGCACGCCCGCGATTTCGCAGGCGATGTAACCGCCGCCGACGATGACGGCGCGCTGTGGCTGGTGCTCCAGCGCGAAGAAGTCGTCCGAGGTTTTGCCGCGCGCCGCGCCTTCGATGTGCGTGGGAACGGTCGGCTGGCCGCCGGTGGCGATGACGATGTGTTTGCCGCGGTACAGGGCATCGCCGACGCGCACGGTGTCGGCGCTTTCGAAGCGGGCAAAGCCACGGATGAGGGTGACACCGCTTTTGTCGAGATTGGTTTCGTAGATGCCGTTTAAGCGGGCGATGTAGGCGTCACGCGCTGCTTTGAAGGCCTGCCAGCGGAAGGGCATTTTTTCCGGCACGTCAGCGAAGAAGCGTGGCGCATCGCGCAGGGCTTCGGCGGTGTTGGCGGCGTACCAGAACAGTTTTTTCGGCACGCAGCCGACGTTTACACACGTCCCGCCGAGGCGGCCGCTTTCGATGACGGCAACGTTGGCGCCGTATTCGGCGGCGCGGCGGGCGGTGGCGATGCCGCCGGAACCGCCGCCAATGCAGATAAGGTCAAAGGTTTGCATGGTGTTCTCCGATAATGAATGCGCGGCAATTATAGCGGCCGCCCTGCCCTGCCCCGTCGCAAAAAACCACTGAATAAAGTGTATGGTGACGGCTGCGCGCGCCGTGGTAGTATTTGCCCGTCGCTTCCGACATTTAATCCCTTCAACTTGAATAAAGGAAACCCCCATGAAAAAAGTTCTGATCGCATCGCTCATCGCCGCCGCTTATCCGGCAGCCGCCCTCGCCGGTTCTTGTGATGACTATTACAAGAAGATGGAAGAAGACATGAAGAAAGAAGGCAGCTACAGCGATCAGGCGATGAAAATCGTGAAAGATCAGGTTGCCGCGGTTCCCGCCGACCAGCAGGACAACTTCTGCAAGACCGCGATCGAAAGCATGAATGAAAGCGCCAACAGCAATGGTGGCGACGAGAAGGAAGATGCGGAAGAAGCCAAAGGCTGATTGCGCATTGGTTAAAACCGGGTTATTAAACCCGGTTTTTTTATGCGCGCGTGATGGCGGTTTATCCGTCTTTTTCGGCAAGGATTTCTTTGGCGACGAATATCGCGTTCAGCACTTTCGGGAAACCGAGATACGGCACGCAGAGGATAAAGGTTTCGATGATTTCCGCGCGGGTGAGGCCGACGTTTTGCGCGGCGTGGATGTGGACGTGCAATTGTTTTTCGCAGCCGCCCTGCGCGGCGAGTGCGGCCAGCGTTATCAGCTCGCGCTGGCGCAGGTCGAGCGCCGGGCGGTTGTAAATCTCGCCGAAGGCGAAGCCGATGATGTATTGCCCCAGCTCGGGGGCGATGTCGGCCAGCGCGCTCATCACCGCCTCGCCCTGTTCGCCGTCGATGGTGTTCAGGGTGGCGTGGCCGCGTTGCAGCAGTTCCGGGTCAAGCATGGTTTGCTCCTTGTTGTGAATGGGGCGGTGAGGATATGCTTTGGAGTCCACTCCAAAGCAAGGGTTTTTTCCGTGTATCACATTCAGGAATTTGCGACGCTGACCGGTCTCAGCGCCGATACGCTGCGTTTTTATGAGAAGGAAGGGCTGCTCGCGCCTGCCCGCGACGGCAACGGCTACCGCATTTACAGTGAGCGCGATGCCGCCTGGCTGGCGTTCATCCTGCGCCTGAAAGAAACCAATATGCCGCTCGCGCAAATCAAGGAATTTGCCCGGCTGCGCGCGGGCGGCGAGGCGACACTGGCGGCGCGTTATGAATTGCTGCTCGCGCACCAGCAGGCGCTCACGGCGGAATTGGCACGGCTGACCGACCATCAGGCGCATCTGGCGGCGAAGTTGCAGCATTATCAGGCGCTGTTGGCGCAGGAGCATCCATGAAAGAAAAACCTTCATTGTGGCGCCGCCTGTTGCGCGGTCTCGGCACGCTGGCGCTGGCGCTGGTCATCATCACCGCCGTCGATATTTATCGCTGGCCGGACAGCCGCGGCTTGCAGGCGCTGCCGCTTGTCACCACCGACGGCACGCCGCTTGACCTGCAACACACCGAACGCCCGGTATTCCTCTATTTTTGGGCGACGTGGTGCGGTATCTGCCGCCACACCACGCCGCAAATCGCCGCCTTGCAGGCGCGCGGTTATCCGGTGGTCAGCGTTGCCCTGCATTCGGGCAGCGAGGCGGCGGTCGCCGCGTATTTGGCACAACACGGCTGGTCATTGCCGGTGGTCAATGATGCGGACGGCCGCCTTGCCGCCGCCTTCGGCATCGTCGCCACGCCAACCGTCGCCATTGTCGAAAACGGCCAGATTCGCCTCGCCACCAGCGGCTGGAGCAGCAGTTGGGGTTTGCGCCTGCGTTATGCGATGCTGCCGCTGGTCAGGGCGGTGCGTGGCGACTGAGCAGCACCGCCGTCATCGCCGCCTGCACCAGCGTCATCAGCAGCAGTTGGCGACAGAGGCGTGCTGCGCCCCGGCAGCGTTGCGGCAAGGTGGGTGGAGGTTGGCGCGGACGGCGCAGTCGCAGGGTGTGCAGGGCGCGGTCGAAACCGTCGCTATCCGGCACCGCCAGCCAGCGGCGGAAGATGGCAGCGTCGAAGGCGATGCGCCAATGGAGCCAGGCGAGGCTCAGGGTGATGAGCGTCCAGGCGATGACCGCGCAGAGGCCGTGCGCGCGCCAGCCGCCGAGGGCGGCCAGCAGCAGGTGGAAGGGCAGCAGGCGTGTGCAGGCGCGCAGCAGGCTGGTGCTGGTGTGCAGCAGGATGCGGTCGTCCGTCATGATTGTGACGCGGATGGGCGCGTGCCGCCCGCGTTTTTCGGGCCGATGCTGAGCAGTCCGGCGGCGATGATGATGGCGATGCCCGCCATTTCCTGCACGCCGAGGGTTTCGCCGAAGCGGTAATGGCCGATGAGCACGGAATAAACGACGGTGAGATAGGACAGCGCGGCAATGGTGAATTTCCGCCCGACGGCGTAAGCGCGGGTGATGGCAATCTGCGCGGTGAGGCCGCTCGCGCCAATGCCGAGCAGGTACGGCAGCGCGCGCAGCTCGATGCCGTGCCAGCCTTGATAAGTGGCAATCAGCGCGCTCATCAGGGTGCTCACCAGCGAAAAATAAAACACGATGCGCCAGGCGGGTTCGCCGGTGGCGCTCATTTCGCGCAGTTGCAGGTGGGCAAGCCCGGTCGCGGCGGCGCCGACGAGACCGCAGGACAGTCCCCACGCCTGGCCGCTGTTAAAACCGGGGCGCAGCAGGATGGCAACGCCAGAAAGACCAATTACCAGCACGGCGAGGGTGCGGCGGGTGATGCGTTCGCGCAGCAGCAGGAAAGAAAAAAGCGCAATAAAAATGGCGGAGCTGTAGCCGAGAGTAACCGCTGTTGCCAGCGGCAAGATAGTCAGCGTGTAGAACTGGATCAGGCTGGCGCTCGCACCGGAGACACTACGCACCATATGCGCGCGCAGCAGGCGGGTGGAGAAGCGCTGGCGGCGCAGCAGGGCATAGGCACCGAGGGCGAACACGGCGGGCAGATTGCGCCAGGTGGCGAGTTCATTCGACTGGTACGGGAAGGACTGCGCGCAGATTTTGGTGAGCACGCCCATCAGGGCGAAATTGAAAGTGGCAAACAGCGCCCAGAGGACGCCGCGCCAGGCGGGGGTAAGCATGATGTTGAGCGGGTTGCGGGGACGGCGGAATTATACGCCCGCGTGAATGAGCTTTAATGACGGGGGCGGCGGGAATCGCTATCATGCCGCGGTCGCAATCCAACGGAGATAAAACCATGAAAAACTGCAAAATTGGCCTGCTCGCAGGCGTATCGGCGATGTTGATCGCAGGCTGCGAAACCGCCGGTGGCGGCGGCTTCGGCGGCATGGCCAACCAGTCCACCGCGATGGGAACCGCCATCGGCGCGCTCGCCGGCGGCGTGGTCGGCCACCAAATCGACGACGACAAAGGCCGCTACATCGGCGCGGTCGCCGGCGCCCTCGCCGGGGCGGCGATTGGCAACTACATGGACCGCCAGCAGGAACAACTGCAGCAGCAGGTCGCCAACAGCGGCGTGCAGGTACAACGCGTCAACGAAAGCACCATCCAGCTCAACATCCAGAGCGAAGTACTGTTTGACGTGGACAAATCCGTCATCAAGCCGAACTTCTACCAGCCGCTGGGCAGCATCGCGCAAACCCTGCAACAGTATCCGGAAACCGTCGTTCACGTGTACGGCTTCACCGACGGCAGCGGCAGCGAGCAGCACAATATGCAACTCTCACAACGCCGCGCCCAGTCCGTCGCGCAATACCTCGCGCAACAGGGCATCAACTCGCAGCGTTTCGTCGTCCAGGGTTACGGCGAACAATACGCCACCGCGCAGAACAACCCGCAAGACCGCCGCGTCGCCATCTACATCAAGGCGATCGACCAGGCCAACCCGCAAGCCGCTTACACCCCGGTATTCTGACAGTTCAGCACCGCTTGCTAAAAAACCCGCCAAATGGCGGGTTTTTTGTGGGCGAATAACAGGGGTTTTTTCAGCGATCATAGGGTGCGCCTTGGCGCACCGTCCACTGACAGCAATGCCGATGATGATGGCATCCGGCGGCGATGCCCGAACTGCCGCCTCCCGTTTCACATATATAGCCATCCACCGAAAGCCTCATACTGTGTTGCGCCGCTTCGCCGTACAAATGCGTACTGTCTTCAGCGGCGCGCCTTGTCTGAAACTTTCGGTGGATGGCTATACATACACCAACCTCGCTACCCTGTATGTAAACACCGCCCAAAGCGCAGGGTGGATACCACCGCGAACGAAGAACTACCCCGCCGGATGCTCAACCAAATACTGATACACCGCCTTCTTGTTCGCGCCGGTGTGTTTGGCGACCAGCGTCGCGGTGTCTTTCGCCGACAGCCCGGCGGTGCGCAAATCGTCCGCCAGCGGTTGCCAACCGGCGGCTTGCTTTACCGCCGCCGCTTCCAGCAGCAAGACGAACTCGCCGCGCTGGCGGTTGTCATCTTCCGCCAGCCATGCGGGCGCACTGGCGACCGTCAGCGGGGCAACCTGCTCGAACTGCTTGGTCAGCTCGCGCGCGACCACCAGGCGGCGTTCGCCGTCGAATATTTCCGCCATCGCCGCCAGCGATTCCGCGATGCGATGCGGCGTTTCAAAAAAAATCGTCGTTTGTGTCGCCGTGGCAAATTCCGTGAAAAAACGCTGCCGTTCGCCCGCCTTTGCCGGAATGAAACCCGCGAACTGGAAGCGGTCGGCAGGCAGGCCACTCGCCGACAGCGCCGCAATCACGCTGCTCGCACCGGGGATGGGGCAGACGCGGATGCCCGCCTCATGCGCGAGCCGCGTCAAAAGCGCACCGGGGTCGGAGACGAGCGGCGTGCCGGCATCGCTCACCAGTGCCACATTCGCGCCCTCCTGCAAACGCTGCAATAGCGCCTGCGCCGCACCGCGCTCATTGTGCTGATGCAGCGCCAGCAGCGGGCGGTCAATGCCATAGGCGTCCAACAGGCGGCGGCTATGGCGCGTATCCTCGCAGGCTATAATGTCTGCCGATTCCAGCACCGAGCGCGCGCGCTGGCTCACGTCTTCCAGATTGCCAATCGGCGTCGCCACCACAAACAGCACACCACTCATCAAAAATCCTCATGTTCTTCAAAAAACTCGCGCCGCACCTCCTGCGCGGCCAGGCGGGCGAACGCCGCGCCGCCGCTTACCTCAAGGCGCAGGGGCTTGCCATTGTAGCGAACAACATCCGCAGCCGTTACGGCGAAATCGACCTCATCGCCCGCGATGGCGCGGTGCTGGTCTTCGTCGAAGTGCGCTCGCGGCGCGCGGGCAGCCAGGTCAGCGCCGCCGCCAGCATCACGCCCGCGAAACAGGCGAAAATCCGCAAGACGGCGCTCGCGTATTTGCAGCAACACCACCCGCAGCCGCCCGATTGCCGCTTCGATGCCGTCTGCATTGACGGCGCGCAAATCACGTGGCTCAAAGGCATTTTCTGAAAGACTTGCAGGCGCGGTGACGATTTGCTACGGTACGAATCGCCCATTAACCCAAGCAGAAAGGAGTGGATGATGAACTACAACATCACCGGCAAACATCTCGACATTAGCGATGCAGTTCGGAGTTATGTAGAAGAAAAACTCGGCAAGCTGGAAATGCAGCAAATTACCAGCACGCAAATCACCCTGCGCGCCGAAAACCATCTGAAAATTGCCGAAGCGACGCTGCACCTCGCCTCCGGCAAAACCATCCACGGCGACGCCTCGCATGAAGATATGTACGCCGCCATAGATTTGTTGGCAGACGTGCTGGACAAGCAGATTCGCAAGCACAAGGAAAAAATCAGCGAGCATCGCTAATATCAAAAAACCCCGCTGCGGCGGGGTTTTTAATACCGCAAAAAAATGATGCAAACCTACCCCGGTAAAGCCGCACTCATCGCCGAAATCGAGTTACACGCCAAGCACTTTTGCGATGAATTTCAAACGGTCGCCGAAGCTGACAAGGATTTGTTGTTAGAAAGTGTAGAGAGAACACCCGCACAAATGCTTGCCTATCAAATCGGCTAGATGCAGCTGATTCAGCAATGGGAAGCGGCCAACCGGCAAGGCGTTGATGTCTCGACCCCGCATCCCGATTACCGCTGGAATCAGCTTGGCGCGCTGTACCAATATTTTTATGAACGTTATGCACAGCAATCGCTGGCAGCATTACGACAACAATTTGCGGAAAATGTCGCGGCAATCATTGCCCTGATTGAATCGCTCGATGAAGACGCGCTGTTTACGCCCGGAAAACGGCAATGGGCATCGTCCACACCCGCGAATTGGCCGGTATGGAAATGGCTGCATATCAATACCGTCGCACCATGCAAAACCTTTCGCAGTAAAATCCGCAAATGGAAGAAAATCAGACAAGGAGTATCACCATGAACAATTTGCTATTTCTCGGTGGCTACGCAATTGCCTTTATTGTCCTCATGCTTCCCGTGGAAATATGCAACCAGCTTAAACCGCTGCGCAAACGCTATTATTTCCTCGCGCTGTTACTGATGACGGTGGCTTATTACCTGGTCATCGCCAGCTTTACCGGGCAATGGGCAAAGCCGCTTCTTTGGACGTTGCAAGAATTTCTGCTCCTTTCCGGTTTGTTGTTTATGGAAGAAATCAGCAATACCCTGAAATCTTTTTGGCGCCGCATTCGCGGCAAATAAACGCGATTCCGCCAGCAAAAACCCCGCCGTGGCGGGGTTTTTATGGTGCATTTCAAATCTCGCTGCGGAAATTCTTGCCTTGCATCGGGGCGAGTCCCTGATAGTGGCGGAAGTTGTAAATCAGCGGATGCCAGGCGGCAGGATTGACCTTGTCCGGCGCGAACAGCAGCGCTTCTTCCGCATGAATGGCGCGGATTTTCAGCTCGATAATGGCGTATCCCGCGCGTTCGTTAATGGCTTCTACCGTGGTTTCCGCCTGGAGCGGGCATTCGGCAATGCGCGCCGGGCGCACGGTTTCTGCCGCCTGGCGGGTGAGGCCGGCTGCGGCGAATTTGTCGGCGCAGTAGCGGTAAGCGTCCTGCTTCGCCTCCGGTACAGGATTTTTGCCGGTCAGGGTGGCAAGCCCCTCGACTTGCGCCCAGAGGCTGTCATCGGGCAGGTTAATCACTGCCTCTGCCACCGCTTGCAGGTTTTCAAAGGCCTTGCTGTTGGTGGACAGGCCGATGACAAGGTTGTCGCCGAGGCACCAACTGGAAGAAATCGGCGTGATGTTGGTCGCACCGGCCGCGTCGCAGGTGGTGAGCAGGATGACAGGGAAACCGTAATAGAAGGATTTGGGGTGAATGGTCTGGTGCATGGTTACTCCCGGTTTGTGGTGAAAATGCCTGCAACGGCGGACGTTGCAGGTGTCGGCAATGTAGCACGCGGCAATGCCTGCGCTTATTCCATTTCGTTCTTGACCCATACCGCGCGGGCGTGCATGGCACCAGCCCCCGCTATAAAATGCCCGCCCGCTCACACCGCCTGCTTCATCCATGACCGCCATCCCTCCCGCCCTCAATCCGCAACAAACCGAAGCTGTCCGTTACCTCGGCGGGCCGCTGCTCGTCGTCGCTGGCGCGGGCAGCGGCAAGACTGGCGTGATTACGCAAAAAATCGCCTGGCTGGTGCGCACGGCGGGCTATCCGGCGAACGGCATCTTCGCGCTAACCTTCACCAACAAGGCGGCACGCGAGATGGGCGAACGGGTGCGGGCGCTGCTCGGCAAGGCGGCGCGCGGCCTGCACATTTCCACCTTTCACCGCCTCGGTCTTGAGATTTTGCAGAAGGAGCATCTCGCCGCCGGGCTGCGCCGCAATTTCACCGTTTTTGACGCGCGCGACGGTGCGACGCTGGTAAAGGAGTTGAGCAAGCAGGAGGATGAAGCGATGGTGCGCCAGTTGCAGGCGCAGATTTCCGCCTACAAGAACGCCAACATCAGCGTCGCAGCGGCGAAATCGCTGGCGCAGGACGAGGCGCAGGTGCTGGCGGCGCACATCTATCACCATTACGACCAGCGGCTGCACGCCTACAACGCCGTCGATTTTGACGACCTCATTGCCCTGCCGCTGGCGCTTTTGAAGGAGAACGACAC
Source organism: Cardiobacterium sp. (assembly GCF_057314735.1). Taxonomy (NCBI): domain Bacteria; kingdom Pseudomonadati; phylum Pseudomonadota; class Gammaproteobacteria; order Cardiobacteriales; family Cardiobacteriaceae; genus Cardiobacterium; species Cardiobacterium sp. The sequence goes on along the minus strand of NZ_DBHKZK010000072.1, from coordinate 44,180 downwards.
GGTGCGCGAGCGCTGGCAACACCGCGTGCGTTACCTCTTGGTCGATGAATACCAGGACACCAACGACTGCCAGTACGCGCTGTTGCAACTGCTCGCAGGCGCGGGCGCGGCGTTTACCGCCGTCGGCGACGATGACCAGTCGATTTACGCCTGGCGTGGCGCGCGCCCGGAAAACATCGCCCATCTGCACGAAGACTATCCGGCGCTGAAAACGGTCAAGCTGGAGCAGAACTACCGCTGCCACCAGCAAATCCTCGCCGCCGCCAACGCGCTCATTGCCCACAACCCGCACGTGGTCGAAAAAACCCTGTGGTCGGAACTCACCGTCGGCGAAGGCGTGCACGTCATCAGTGCGCGCAGCGACGAGGCGGAGGCGGAGCAAATCGTGCAGGACATCTACCTGCGCAAAATCCGCGACAACAAGAAAAACAGCGACTTCGCCATCCTCTACCGCAGCAACTTCCAGGCGCGGCAGTTTGAGCAGCAACTGCGCGAATTGAGCCTGCCCTACAAAATCAGCGGCGGCACCAGCTTCTTTGAGCATAGCGAAATCCGCGACCTGCTCGGCTATCTGCGCCTCATCAACAACCCCGACGACGACGCCGCCTTTCTCCGCGTCGTCAACACGCCGAAGCGGGAAATCGGCGCGGCGACACTCGCCAAACTGGGCGAATACGCGGCGCGGCGGCACGTTGCGCTATCGGTTGCCGCTGGCGAAATCGGCTTTGCCAACGAAATTGGCGGCAAGCCCTACCAAAGCCTGCAAACCTTCATCCAGTGGCTGCAAGCGATGCAGCGCGACGGCGAAAGCGAACCGCCGCTGGAAATATTGAACCGCGTCATCAACGACATCGAATATGACGATTACCTCTTTGAGCTGCACAAGGCGCCGGCGAAAATCGAACTGCGGCAAAAACGCATTGAGCAACTGCGCGCCTGGATTGCCAAGCTGCAAGAAGAACGCTTTGAGACGCTGGACGGGCTGATGCAGCACCTGACGCTGCTCGACATCCTCGACCGCCAGGAGCAGGAGCAGGACGCCATCCAGCTGATGACCCTGCACAGCGCCAAAGGACTGGAATTTCCGGTCGTTTACATCGCCGGCTGCGAAGAAGAGTTGCTGCCGCACCGCAACAGCATGGACAGCGACGACGGCGAGCGCGAAGAACGCCGCCTGCTCTACGTCGGCATGACCCGCGCCAAAGAAACGCTGCTGTTGTCCTACGCCAAAGCGCGGCGGCGCGGCGCCGAACTACAAACTACCGAAGCGAGCCGCTTCCTCGACGAACTGCCCGCCGACGGCGTGCAATGGCACGATGGCCGCACCCCGCCCGACCCGGTGCAAGAGCAGAAAAAAAACGAAGATTTCTTTGCCGGATTACAAACAATGCTGCGACAATAAGCCGCACAACATCAGCAGAAAAAGCATGGAGACCCGCGTGAAATTGCCGCTGACCAAAAAGAAAAACACCGACCCCGAAACCGCACACGACCTTGAAGCCTACGCACTCGCCCAACAAGAAGCGCAACAGGGCGACATCGCGGCGCAGTTCCGTCTTGGCTGGATGTATGCCAACGGCCGCGGCACCGCGCAGAACGACCGCCGCGCCGTTGAGTGGTACACAAAAGCCGCCGAACAGGGCTACGCCGCCGCGCAATGCAACCTCGGCTGGATGTACGGCCAGGGACGCGGCGTCGAAATCGACGACGAACAGGCCGCCTACTGGTTCGAGCGCGCCGCCACCCAGGGCGACAAACAGGCACAGTTCAACCTCGGCAACCTCTACATCGCCGGACAGGGCGTGCCGCAGGACGAACGCCGCGCCGCCTTCTGGTTCGTGCAGGCCGCACAACAAGGCGACGTCGAAGCCCAATTCAACCTCGGCAACCTCTACTTCCACGGCAACGGCGTCACCCAGGACGACCGCCGCGCCGTGCGCTGGTTCGAAAAAGCCGCCCAACAAGGCTACGCCAAAGCCCAATGCAACCTGGCGATGATGTACGAACGCGGCCGGGGCGTGGCGCAAGACGCCGAACTCGCCGCCGAATGGTACGGCTGCGCCGCCGAACAGGGCGACAGCAAGGCGCAATACCGCCTCGGCCTCCTCTACGACAAGGGGCTTGGCGTGGCCAAAGACGACAACATGGCGCGCTACTGGCTCGCCGTCGCCGCCGAACAGGGCAACGAGAGCGCCGCCGAATACCTCGTTTACCTCGCCGAAAAAGTCCTGACTGACTGGTATCACCAGACCGCAGGCAGCACACCGCCCGAAGACGGTGCCTACTACGACATGACCTTCGACGGCGACCTCAACTACTACCCGCTCGGCATCCAGCACCGCGAAGGCTGGGACATCCTTGACCAGTACCAGCAAAGCCTCGCCTGGATCGAGCGCAATCCCGCGCCGAAACCGGCACCCGCCGAGAGCGCCACCCGCCCGGCAGACCTGTGGATAGACCCCATCGCCGCCGAAAACGACAACGACGCCTGGTACTACCCCAACCTCACCTGCCGCGAAAACCACGGTCTGCAACAAGACGACGCGGGCTACCGCCGCGCCGTAAACCACTTTACCTACGCCGCACAACAGGCCGCCGCCAGCTTCGAGCAGGCCGCCAAACAGGGCAACGCCGACGCGCAATACCAGCTCGGCCTGATGTATGAGACTGGCCAGGGCGTTGCGCAGGACTACCGCCGCGCCGCGCAGTGGTACGAAAAAGCGGCGCTGCAAGGCCACGCGCAGGCACAATACCAACTCGGCAACCTCTACCGCGAAGGCCTCGGCGTCGAAGAAAGCCTGATAGAAGCCGAACAATGGTGGCAACGCGCCGCCGCGCAAGGCATCGCCCCCGCCCGCCGCCAACTGGAAAAATGGCAGCGCGGCAATTACCAGGCGCAGAGCGAAGTGTTCTGAAGCCCTGCCGATGTAAAAAACGCCGCGTGATGCGGCGTTTTTATTGGGCGGTTGGCGACGGCAAAACAAAATTCTGTACGGCAGTTTGTTGGCATAGACAGAGATTCGTGCGGGTCGGGCATGAATGGACGACCGGCGTTTGCTGCTTGGAGCATTATAGCCATCCACCGAAAACCTCATACTGTGTTGCGTCGCCTCGCCGTACAAAAGCGTACTGCCTTCGGCGACGCGCCTTGTCTGAAACTTTCGGTGGATGACTATACCAAACAAAAAAGCCCGCGATTGCGGGCTTTTTTGTGCTACTGCGGCTTACCAGTTGCCACCGCCGCCGAATCCGCGGCCACCACCGAAGCGATCGCGGCGCGGACGCTCTTCGCGCGGGCGGGCTTCGTTAATTTTCAGCGGACGACCACCGAGGTCTTTGCCGTTCAGCGCGTCAATGGCACGCAGTCCGGCGTTGTTGTCGTCCATTTCGACGAAGCCAAAGCCTTTGCTGCGGCCACTGTCGCGATCCTTGATGATGGTGACGTTGCTAACGGCGCCATGTGTGCTGAACAGGTCGCGCAGTTCTTGTTCCGAGGCTTGGTAGGACAGGTTGCCAACGTAGATGTTGATCATGTTTTTTCCTTTGTATTCATGCGTTTTACTCTCAAACTCCCGAAACCCAACGCATGATTACGACAGTATCTTGCCCGCTGGCAAAATTCGTTTGGCGCATCCTTGTCGCCAGAAAGGCGCGTACATTCGGCTTTTGCCGGAGAATTGTCAAGCGGATTTATGTACGTGGTTTTATAGATTGTTTTTACTGTGTTTTTTGTGGAATATCGGCTGGGCCTGTTTGCAATTGAGGCGTAAAGAACAAAATTCAGGCTGGCTTACGATTTTTTGCAAAATAATCCTTTATAAACTTAATGTTACGCTCAATTCCAGACCCTATGATGACGCCCTAGTTTGCGCTTCAAGTTGCCAAAATGCCCCTCCGGCACATTCGTTGTTTTCACCATATTCAGCTCCCTGAACCGCTCAAACGCAAACAGCCGCTCAAGTGGCGGTTTATTTCGCCCTGCAGGGGGGATTTTGAACAAGTTCTGAGAAAGCGCACAGCGACCGCATTCAGAACGACATAAACAGCCCCAGGCGTAGCCAACGGTGCGGTGCTGTTAACGCTGACTGCCCGCAAAAGCGGTTTCCTCCTTTGCGCGAATGCGCCGCTTTGGGCTTGGTGATGATTGCCATACACTTGGGGCAATCCGCGCCGCCCGCTACACTACCGCCTTTCATTCACCCGGAAACCCCATGAACCCCACCCTCGACCTGCTGCAAGAGCTCATCCGCCGCCCTTCTATCACCCCGGACGACGCCGGCTGCCAGGCGCTCATCGCTGCGCGCCTGCAAGCGGCGGGCTTCACCATCCGCCCCCTCCGCCTCGGCGACACCGACAACCTCTGGGCGACACACGGCAGCGGCGCGCCGCTCGTCGCCTTCGCCGGACACACCGACGTCGTCCCGCCCGGCGACGAAGCGGCATGGACATCGCCGCCGTTCGAGCCTGTCATCCGCGACGGCAAACTCTATGGCCGCGGTGCCGCCGACATGAAAGCGGGCGTCGCCGCGATGACCGTCGCGCTGGAGCGCCTTGCCGCCGCGCCGCACCCCGGCACCCTCGCGCTGCTACTCACCAGCGATGAAGAAGGCGACGGCACTCACGGCACCAAAGCCGTCCTCGCCCAACTCGCGCAAGAAGGCGTCCACATTGATTACAGCATCGTCGGCGAACCTTCCACTGCCGCCCGCCTCGGCGACCGCGCCCGTAATGGCCGCCGTGGCTCGCTTCATCTGCACCTCACCCTGCACGGCAAACAGGGACACGTCGCCTACCCGGCCAACGTGCGCAACCCGATTCACGCGCTCGGTGCCGTTATCGCCCGCCTCGCCGCCACCCGCTGGGACGATGGCAACGCCCATTTCCCGCCAACCAGCTTTCAGGTGAGCAACCTCGCTGCCGGGACGGGCGCGGAAAACGTCGTCCCCGCCAGCGCAAGCTGCAAGGCGAACTGGCGCTACAACACCGAACACGATGCGGCCAGCCTGCAACAGCAGGCGATAGCGCTCGTTGAAGATACCCTGCAAGGCAGTGGCATCCGCGCTGAATACCGCTGGAAACTGTCGGGCGAACCCTTCCTCACGGAAAATCCCGCGCTAATTGCCGCGCTGCGCACAGCCGTTGCCCGCCACACCGGCGAGACGCTGCAACTGGACACCGGCGGCGGTACTTCCGACGCGCGCTTCCTCGCCAAACACGGCGCGGCGACCGTCGAATTTGGCCCCGACAGCGCCACCCTGCACCAGATTGACGAACACGTCGCCGTTGCCGACCTCGCCCCGCTCGCCGCCATCTACGAAGACACCGTGCGCGCGCTGTGGGTACCCCATTGACATCCGCCTGAAACTACCCGCAAACGATGTTCATCCCCTACGCATTCCCGCTCATTCTCGCGCTGCTGGCGCCCTTCCTTATCCAGCTGGTTTACGGCAGGCGTCTGCCACAAACGGCGTGTTGGCTGATTTCCATCGCCCTCTGCTACCTGCTGTTTTTCGCCGCCATGCGGCTGCGGGTTCTCCAGTTGATACTGGATGCACAAGACTACAACCACGACAGCGCATACCGCTTTGCCCCGCTCACCGCGCTGTTTGTCGCGGTCACCTACCACCTGCTGCTCGCCGCACTCTTTATCTTTATACAAAAATGGCGACGTCGTTAAACGCTGCTACCTCCATGACATCATCGGCATGAACAGCCTGCAAACATCACAGCCATCCACAAGCCAACCCCGTAAGGTTGGCTTTTTTCACGCCAGTAACTGCCGCAGAGAGCGAAAAACCACAAAAATGCGAGATAAAATCACGGGAAATTCACAGAAAAAAGAGTTAAAATACACAAAACTTAACAAGGAGAACCCTCATGAGTAACACCCGCAAAGAACATGACCTCTTGGGCGACCGCGACGTCCCCGCTGATGCCTACTACGGCGTGCAAACCCTGCGCGCTTTTGAGAATTTCAACATCACCGGCGTGCGCCTGCACCAGTTTGACACCTTCATCAACGCCTTCGTGCAAGTGAAAAAAGCCGCCGCGCTCGCCAACCACGAAGTCGGCGCGCTCGATGGCAAAATCAAAGACGCCATTGTCGCCGCCTGCGACGAAATCCTCGCCGGCGCCCTGCACGACCAGTTCGTCGTCGATATGATTCAGGGCGGTGCGGGTACCTCCACCAACATGAACGTCAACGAAGTCATCGCCAACCGCGCGCTGGAGCTGCTCGGCCACCAAAAAGGCGAGTACCAGTACTGCCACCCGAACAACCACGTCAACCACGGCCAGTCCACCAACGACGCCTACCCGACCGCGCTGCACGTCGCGCTGGATGCCTACATCGAGCGCCTGATCAAATCGCTGCAAGTGCTGCACGACAGCTTCGCGCGCAAAAGCCGCGAATTTGGCGACAAACTGAAAATGGGGCGCACCCACCTGCAAGACGCCGTGCCGATGACCGCCGGGCAGGAATTTAACGCCTTCGCCACCATGATTGCGATTGAAATCGAGCGTCTGGACGAACCGCGCCGCCGCCTCTACGAAATCAACATGGGCGCAACCGCCATCGGCACCGGCCTGAACGCTCCGGCAGGCTACGCCGCCGCCTGCGCGCGCCACCTCGCCGCCCTTACCGGCAAGCCCTACCACACCGCGGAAGACCTCATCCAGGCGACACAAGACACCAGCGGCTACGTCCACCTCTCCGGCAACCTGCGCCTCATCGCCACCCGTCTCTCGAAAATCGCCAACGACCTGCGCCTCCTGAGCTCCGGGCCGCGCGCGGGGCTGGCGAACTACCACCTGCCGGACCGCCAGCCGGGCAGCTCCATCATGCCGGGCAAAGTCAATCCGGTCATCCCCGAAGTGGTGAACCAAACCTGCTTCCACGTCCTCGGCATCGACCACAGCATTGCGCTCGCCGCCGAAGCGGGGCAGTTGCAGCTCAACGTTTTTGAGCCGGTGATTACCTTCAACCTTTTCACCGCGATGGTGATGCTCTCCCGCGCCTGCCGCACCTTCGCCGAAAAATGCGTGGACGGCATCGAGCTCAACGAAAAACACTGCCGCGAACAAGTGCTGTCCAACATCGGCTTGGTGACTGCGCTTAACCCCTACATCGGCTACGAAAAATCCAGCTACGTCGCCAAAACCGCGCTGCACACCGGCGGTTCGGTGTACGACATCGTGCTGAAAGAAGGCTTCCTCAGCAAAGAAGAGCTTGACCGCATTATCGCCCCGGAAAACATGGTCTATCCGAAAAAATAATTTTCCGGCATGACAAAAGCCCCGCCATGCGGGGCTTTTTATTGAAAGTACTGCACCGGTTTTCTCTGATATAGCCATCCACCACAAACCTCAAAACCTGTTCAAAATTTTGTCCTATACGCCTTGAAATTTGAATAGACTTCCTTCCAAACCATAACTTGCACGGCAACCCGACAAAATTCCAAACCTGCCGAGCTGTTGTCTGCTGCCCCCACCCTAACCCTCCCCCACAGGGGGAGGGAACTCATTGGCTGCAAAAATAGCAACAGTTTCATAACTATCCATATGTGATATGGCAGCTGTTATTTGAATCTGCCGCAGAACGGCTCCCTCCCCCGTGGGGGAGGGCCGGGGTGGGGGCAGAGATACAAATTCCAAAAAACGTATGCCTTTGCATGGTTTGGAAAGAGGTCTAATAAAGGAAACCCGCCAATGGCGGGTTCTATTTTGAGTTGGATGTCGTTTTCAGCCTTTGCAGGAAGACAAAAAACGGAGGAGTTTGCGGATAATCGGTATCTGCGCAGGTTGTTCGGCCTGTTTGGGTGCTTCATCCGTAATCCAGTCCATTCTCTGCAAGTCACTGCCAGAGAATCTGTGACAAAAACGGCTACCATTTTCTTCTTTTACCGAGCAAAGGATTTTTATATCCTTGAGATCGACCATTATCCTGCCGTAGAGATAGCTTTCATGGTAACTTTCACGTCCATCCATGATAACGGGATATTTTTTTCTTAGCAGCGAAAGCTCCTTGTTATTGATATTTTTAACAAAGGATTCATCAAGTTTGAAGTAATAAGGATGAGGTTGAGTAAAGCCAACAGCAGTAAAAAAGAGTTCAAAATCAACCAATCGGGAGTTTTTGTTGTTGCTATAATCTATATAAGTATTAAATGCGGCTGTAACAAAAAATATATTTGCCACCCACAAGCCAAAGAGTATAACAGGCATTAATATTTTGCCTTCATGGTTTTTGAGTTTATATACTTTCACAAAAATCAAATGAAAGAAAAAAGAGAATATCATCCAAGAAAATGCAGGGAATATTGAAAGCCATAAAGGGTGTAACAAGGGAATATAAGAAGCGCAGGAGAATACAAAAACAGACGACAAATACCATATATAAAAGAAGTATTTATTTTGCATGATTTTATTTATTATGCTTTGGCTTTCTGTTGTATTCATTCTCAAAAATGAAAGGTAATACGGAATTAGAAAATTAAACGCGCTTATCCAAATGGCTGCAACCAACAAGAAAATAATACCACTGCTTTCTGAAAGTATTGTATAGAAGCTGTCATTTAAATCTATCTGTTTCAAATATACAAATAAAAGAGACAAGCCTAAAAAGGAGAAGAATGGCAAATAACCTAGCAATAGTGTTGCAAAGTTTCGGATTCTGTCAAACGGTGTTTTTTTGTCTAACTGGCTATCGATATAATTAATTTCGTTTATTTTAATTCTTATCGCCTGCAGGCGCTCTTGCAGCTCTTTTATCTCATTAGCCGCGTTTTCACCTTCCAGCCTTCGGTATTCCCGCAGCAACTTATAATATTCTGACGCCTTTTCCCTGTATTTTATAATTTTGTATCTTACGGATTCCCGGTTTTCTGTTTCCTGATTGAGCTGGAGCGTCAATACGTCCTGTTCAAATTGGGCAAATTCTTGCTTGAATTGTTGGAAAGTTTGCATGGCACTGCTCCTGTGCTGATGTATTAGTCAACGTTCTCCCGTTCAGGCGCCTCCCGTCCTCCAGAAGGGAATCATCCCTGTTACCGGGAAGGCGCGGAAACGGGCTTTTTCATTTTACGTCGTTGCAAGTGCGCATTGACCAGGTTTTTTCCGGCAATCAGCAGGCCGTAGCAGAGGAACGCGCCGGGTGGCAGCGCGGCGAGAATGAAATGGCTGTCGCTGTGGTAGAGGCGGATGGTGAGGTCGATGCCGTGGCCGAAGATACGGTCGGCACCGGCGAGCAGGGTGCCGTTCGCCAGTATTTCCCGCAGCGCGCCGAGGGCGACGAGGACGCAGGCGAATCCCGCGCCCATCGCCGCGCCGTCAATGGCGGCGGGCAGCACCGGGTTTTTCGCGGCGTAGCTTTCGGCGCGGGCGATGATGACGCAGTTGGTGACGATCAGCGCGAGGTAGATGCCAAGCGACTGGTAGAGCGGGTAGGCGAGCGCCTGGATGAGGATTTCGACGACGGTGACGGCGCCCGCAATCAGCAGCACGAAGACGGGAATGCGAATTTCCGGGCGCAGCCAGCGGCGGGTGGCAGCGACGAGGACGTTCGACAGCGTCAGGACGAAGATGGTCGCCATGCCGAGGCCGAGGGCGTTGATGGTGTCGGTCGAGGTGGCGAGCAGCGGGCAGAGGCCGAGGATTTGCACCAGGGCGGGGTTGTTGTGCCAAAGGCCGTTGGCGAGGGTTTTGCGGGTTTCGGGAGTCATGGCTTTTTGCGATTGGGTTGGTGATGCGGGGTTGTACGGCGGTTTGTCATTCAATCCCGCCTGCAGGGCAGGAAAGGGCGGGGAAGTGTGAAATTTGCTGCGGTTTGTTGGGTTACGCGCTGCGTGCTAGAGGCTGTTTACAATTCGGCAGATAAGCCCCTCTCTCGCTGCGCGAGCTGTTCCAGTCCCTCTGGGAGAGGGGGGGTAAGGGCAGCAATCAATTGAAAAATTGGAATTTCAGTTCATCAATAATATCGCTCACCCCCACCCCACCCCTCCCCCGCTGCGGGCTTCGCCCTGCAGGGGAGGGAGATCTGAATTGTAAACAGCCCATAACCCAACCTACGGTTTTTGTGGCTGTTTTTGTGTAGCGCGCAGCACTTCGGCCACCTGGTTGGTGACGGCGCGCGGGGTGATGGTCGCGCCGGTGAAGCTGTCGATGTCGCCGCCGTCTTTTTTCACCGCGAGGCGGGTGTTGGCGAGGCTTTTGCCCGCAAATTGCAGTATCCACGGGTCGATGCGCGCCTCGATTTTGTCGCCGAGGCCGGGCGTTTCTTTGTGGGCGAGGACGCGCACGCCGAGCAGGGTCTCGTGGTCGGGGGCGATGCCGATGAGCAGCGCGATTTCGCCGTTGTAGCCTTTGTGGGTGCTGATTTGGTAGTAGGTGCTGCCGTCGGCGGCGGTGTAGCGCTCGGCGGGTTCGTCGCCGATTGGTACGCTTTCGCCGTGCTCCAGCAATGCCGGGTCAATGTCGGGGTTGATTTCGCGGTATTGTGCGATTTTCGCGCCGTGTTGTTGCGCTTCGATGCAGTTTTTGGCGGCAAACCAGGCGATGCTGACGCCGATAAAGGTGACGGCGGCAAAGGCGGCAAGGCGCAGGGCGGCAGTGAACGGGGTTTTCATGGGTGACGGGGTCAGGTTTTCGGGGGTGGGTGTAAGCGGCAGAATCGTAGGGTGGGGCTTGCCCCACCGTTGAAAACTGAAGTGTTTTGTTGTGGTGGGTCAAGACCCACCATACGGACTCCCCACGGGGTTTCCGGTTGGTTCAGGTGTAGTCAAAGGTCATCAGCACGAGGCGGCTGTGCGGTTCGTAGAGGAGGTAGATGGTATCGGCACCGCCTTCGCCCCAGTCGTAGCCGGCATCTGCCGCGATGCAGATGAAGCGCCTGCCCTGGTAGCGGATGTCCGCTTCTTTGCCCCAGTTGTCGTAGTCTTCGGTAGTAAACGCCGCTGGCGGCTCTGTGGTGGACCAGTTTCCGTAATAACAGGGGGACAGAAAACTGGGCGGGCCGCCGAAACGCGGCAGATTGTTGTCATCGAGCCATTCGACGACAACGCCATTCTCGCGGTAAAACTGTTTGATTTGCTGGTAGCTGGCGCGCACTTCAGCGAAGTATTTTTGGGCGTCCGGGGCGGCGTTCTCGCCGATAAAGTAGTCTTCTTCGGCGAGGAAGCGGTAGGTGCCGTCGTCTTCAAGGTGGAAGCAGAGCCAGTTTTCGCAGCAGTAGTCGGTGTGTGTCGCCCAAGCCTTATCGCCGATGTAGCTGTTGTAGGGCTCGACGGGCTTGAGGAAATGCAGGCGGACGTCGCCCAGTGCCGGGTCGAGCGAGGCAAGGTCAAAGCTGACAAGCGGCAGCAGGTGTTTCTCCAGCCAGGGTTGGGCGGCGCTGAAGACGGTGCTTGCTTCCGGGAAGTAATCAATGTGCGCCGGTTTTCGCCACGGCTGCGGCACTTCTATATCGGTAGCTTCCGGGCGCAACTCTGGCGGCAGGCTGTCGAGGTAGGTTGCAATGGCGGTTGATGTCCTAGGGCGGCGGCAAAGGATATCAACAATTTTATCAACGATTTCTGTGACGCTTTCTTTGCTGCGCGGCGGCGTCTGCGCAGGCTGGGGCAGGTAAACCGTCACCAGCAACCTGCCCTGTCCCATATTGGGCAGGCGTTCCTTGAGGAGGTATGGGGCGTTTTCCGTGTCGTAGCCGTCGGCATGGTTAAGCATGACAGCAAGGGCGCGCAGGGCATCACGCTGTCCGTATGCGAATCCGTATGCGGTTATCGGCCAGCCACTGCGGGTCAGCCATTCGATGCCGTGCTGCTCACCGTAGGCTTTGAGCTGCAGGGCATCGCACAAGGCTTCTGCCGGGTAAGTGCCGGGCGGGTCATCCCACGCCCATTGCCAGCGGCCATTGTCTTCGCGGCCGATGAATTGCACGCGGCAGACGGTTTCGCCGAGGCGGACGGTCGCCGTGTCAAAGTCAATGGATTCGAGATGCCACCCCACTTCCTGCAAGGCTTGCTGGCGCTCAAGGCTTTGACCGAGGTACGGCAGGGCGAGGGCGAGCATTTCCTCACGCAGGGCAAGGTAGGCAGCGTAGTCGGCAGGGGGAAGCGGGTTGTCGTAAAGGCTCATGGTTTTTTCCTGGTGGTTTAGCGGTAACGCGGTTGGGTGAGTGGGTCTATCAGCGGCACCAGGCCGTTGGCGATGAGGATGGCGAAGGCGACGCCGTCGGGGAAGTTGCCGAGGTTGCGGATGGCGACGGTAAGCGCGCCGACGAGGATGCCGTAGAGCCAGCGGCCGCGCGGCGTGGTCGCAGCGGTGACGGGGTCGGTGGCGATAAAGCAGGCGCCGAAGATAAGCGCGCCGCTCATCAGCTGGCTGTAGGGGTTGAGCGCGAGCGGCATCGCCAGCCAAAAAATGATGGCGGCGGCGATGGCACCCGTCAGGGTGGAGGCGAGCAGGCGCCAGTCAGCGGCGCGGGTAATGGTCAGCCAGATGCCGCCCGCGAGCCAGGCGAGGTTGAGCAGTTGTTGTTGCCACGGCGGGTAGAGTGCGGCAAGCGGCTCACCGGCGATGCGCAGGATGCGGCTGTGGTCGAGCAGGGTGGCGGCGCTGGTGGCATCCACGGCGAAAAGCGACACGGGCGCGGCGGGCATCCCGCTCATTTGCGCGGGGAAGCTGATGAGCAGCACGGCAAAGCCGACCATCGCCGGGTTGAACGGGTTTTGGCCGAGGCCGCCGTAGAGGTGTTTGCCCAAGAGGACGGCGAAGACGGTGCCAATAAGCGGCAGCCACCACGGCGCCAGCACCGGCAGCGACAACGCCAGCAGCACGGCCGTTACCAGCACGCTGCCGTCGCGCAACGGGGCGTAGGGTTTGCGCCGCAGCCAGAGGACGGCGGCTTCGAGGGCGTAGGCGGCGGTGATGGCGAGTGCCAGTTGGCCAAGCCAGCGGCTGCCCTGCCAGCAGACGAGGACGAGGATACCGGGCAGGGTCGCGGCGGCGACTTGCAGCATGACGCGCCGCAACGGCGGCGCGGTGTGCAGATAGGGCGAGGTGGACGGGGTCATTTGCGGTCGTCCGGCTGCGGGCGGATGGGCACGGCGGTGTCGCGCATATGCTGCTTGAGTTTGGCGTGGGCGATGCGGCGTTCGGCGCTTTTGGCGCGGGCGGCGGCGAGTTTGGCGTCGCGGGATTGTTTTTCTTGTTCGGTATCGTTTGGGTTCATGGGTGTTTCTGGTTGTTTGTTGTTTTCCGGGTGCGGGGTGGCCGTTGGCGGTTCTGCAACGGATAGGCTCCCTCCCCCTGTGGGGGAGGGGTGGGGTGGGGTTAATGGATGCTGCGCCGATGTTTTTTCGTTTAACGGCTGTTGGGCGAGACGTGCCGCTTTGCGTGCGGCCGCACGGGCTTTCGCCGCTTCGATGGCGGCAGTTTTGCCGGGGTCGGACGGCAACTGGTGCGGGGCGGGATCGGTTGTAACCGGGTCGTAGGTCGGGCATTCATGCCCGACGTTGTTGTTGTCGGCCATAAATGGCTGACCTGCGTCTGTTGCGGTATTCGCATCGGCGGTATGCGGGCGAACCCCACCCCTGTCCCCTCCCCCACGGGGGGAGGGGGGCAGATCGGCGGGGAAAGCGGCCGCCGTTGGCGGTTCTGCAACGGGTGCGCTCCCTCCCCCTGTGGGGGACTGGGACAGCTCGCGCGTAGTGCGAGAAAGCTGGGGTGGGGTTAATGGATGCTGCGCCGATATTTCTTGGTTTAACGGCTGTTGGGCGAGACGTGCCGCTTTGCGTGCGGCGGCACGGGCTTTGGCCGCTTCGATGGCGGCGGTTTTGCCGGGGTCGGGCGGGAGCTGGTGCGGGGCGGGGTCGGTTGTAACCGGGTCGTAGGTCGGGCATTCATGCCCGACGTTGTTGTTGTCGGCCATAAATGGCCGACCTGCGTCTGTTGCGGTATTCGCATCGGCGGTATGCGGACGAACCCCACCCCCATCCCCTCCCCCACAGGGGGAGGGGTGGGGAGGGGTTAATGGATTCTGCGCCGATGTTTCCTGGTTTAACGGCTGTTGGGCGAGACGCGCCGCTTTGCGCGCTGCCGCGCGAGCTTTGGCGGCTTCGATGGCGGCGGTTTTGCCGGGGTCGGGCGGGAGTTGGTGCGGGGCGGGGTCGATTTTAGCCGGGTCGTAGGTCGGGCATTCATGCCCGACGTTGTTGTTGTCGGCCATAAATGGCCGACCTGCGTCTGTTGCGGTATTCGCATCGGCGGTATGCGGACGAACCCCACCCCTGTCCCCTCCCCCACAGGGGGAGGGGGGCAGAGCGGCGGGGGAAGCGGCAGCCGTTGGTGATTCTGCAACGGATAGGCTCCCTCCCCCTGTGGGGGAGGGGTGGGGTGGAGTTAATGGATGCTGCACCGATGTTTCCTGGTTTAACGGCTGTTGGGCGAGACGTGCCGCTTTGCGTGCGGCCGCACGGGCTTTCGCCGCTTCGATGGCGGCAGTTTTGCCGGGGTCGGACGGCAACTGGTGCGGGACGGGGTCAACGTCGGCGGACGTTTCGGCGTTGGTGGAGGAATAGAGCGCGCTACCCCCTCCCCTGCCCTCCCCCGCTGCGGACGCTGGCGCGTCCTGCGAGGGAGGGAGTACTTCGGTTCGGGAAGTGGGGGCGGAGGAGGTTCCGGTTTTTTCGTTTTGCGCGGCAAGGCGTTCGGCACGGCGGGCGGCGGCACGGGCTTTCGCCGCTTCGATGGCGGTGGTTTTGCCGGGGTCGGGCGGGAGTTGGTGCGGGGCGGCTGTTTCGCTGTTTTGCGCGGCGAGGCGTTCGGTACGGCGTGCGGCGGCGCGGGCTTTCGCCGCTTCGATGGCGGCGGTTTTGTCGTTAGTGGACGTTTCAACGTTGGTGCCGAAATGAAGATCGCTACCCCCACCCCAGCCCTCCCCCGCTGCGGACGCTAGCGCGTCCTGCGAGGGAGGGAGTACTTCGGTGCGGGAAGTGGGAGCGGTGGATGTTTCGGTTTTTTCGTTTTGGGCAGCAAGGCGTTCGGCACGGCGCGCAGCGGCACGGGCTTTCGCCGCTTCGATAGCGGCGGTTTTGTCGTCGGAAGCTGCGCTGCTTTGTCGGCTGCCCTCCACGGGGGGAGGGGGCATCATTGTGGGGGAAGCGGCAGCGGCGGGTTTGGCCGGGGTGTAGCGTTCCGGTTTGTCGGCGGCGGGGTTTTGTTGCAGTTTGGCGCGGCGGGCGTCCATCTGGGCTTGTCGTTCTGCCGCTTCGCGCTCAAGGCGGGCGGTGCGTGCTTCGTGGCGGGTGCGCGCGTGTTCGGCGGCGCGGGCTTTTTCGTCGGCGGCGCGGATGGCGCCTTTGCTGTGGCGGTAGTATTGGACGAGCGGGATGGCCGACGGGCAGACGGCGGCGCAGATGCCGCATTCGATGCAGTCGAAGAGGCGGTATTGTTTGAGGCGTTTGTGTTCGTCGCTTTGGCTGTACCAGAGGAGTTGTTGCGGCAGGAGTTCCATCGGGCAGGCGTCGGCGCAGCGTGAGCAGCGGATGCACGGGCTTTCTTCGGCAGGCGCTATCGCGGGCAGGAGGAGCAGGCTGTTGCCGGTTTTTTGGAGCGGGGTGTCGGCGCTCGCGATTTCGTAGCCCATCATTGGCCCGCCGATGATGTAGCGGTTGTCGCCGGTTTCGCCGCCTGCCTGGGCGATGAGGTCGCGTGCTGGTGCGCCGGTGCGGATGCGCAGTACTTGTGGCTGTTTGACGCCTTCGCCGCTGATGGTGGTGTAGCGTTCGGTCAGCGGTTCGCCACGGATGACGGCGTCGTACACGGCTTTCATGGTGCCGCTGTTGTGGCAGATGAGGCCGTAGTCGCTGGCGTGCTGGTCGGCGGGGACGCGCACGCCGAGCAGTAATTCAAAGAGTTGGCGCGCGTTGCCGGAAGGGTAGCGGGTGGGGACGCTGCTGATTTTGATGCGTGGGTCAGCGATGTCGGCGGCGGCGCGCTCCAAGGCGGCGATGGCTTGGGGTTTGTCGTCTTCGATGCCGAAGTGGATGTGTTCGGCACCGAGGATTTTGGCGGCGATTTGTGCGCCGTGGATGATGTCGGTGGCGTTTTCGCGGATTTGTAGGTCGTCGCAGGTGATGTAGGGTTCGCATTCGGCGGCGTTGATGACGAGGGTGTTTGCCGGATGGCCGAGTTTGCGCGCGGTGGGAAATCCTGCGCCGCCAAGGCCGACGATGCCGCAGGCGGCGATGCGTTCGCGCAGGGTATCGGCGTCGGTGGTTTCGGGGTCGAGTGTGGGCAGGGGTGGGACGGCTTCGTCTTTGCCGTCGCTGTCGAGGATGAGGTGCGGCACGGGCTGGTTTGCCGGGTGCATTTCCGGGCGCGGTTCGATGGCGCGGATGGTGCCGGAGGTGGGGGCGTGTACGGGCGCGTCTTGGCTATTGACGGGTTCGGCGAGGAGTTGGCCGCGCAGTACGCGCGCGCCGGGCGCGACTTTGGCGAGATAGGCGCTGCCGTCGCGCTGGCGCAGGCTGATGGCGTATTCGGCGCTGAGTGCGGCGGCGCGGCTGGGCGCGGCGGTACTCATGCTTTTGTGGCGCGGCGGGGTGATGTGCAGGCCGCCGTGGAAGTGGTTTTTTTGCGGCAGCAGGCGGGCGAGGAGTTGTTTGATCATGGGTGGTTGGGGTCTTGCGGTTTGTCCCAGTTCCATTTGGGTTCGCGCGGTTTCATGATGATGCAGTTCACCGGACAGGGGTCAACGCAGAGGCGGCAGCCGGTGCATTCGTCGCTGATGATGGTGTGCATTTTTTGGTTGCTGCCAAGGATGGCATCGACCGGGCAGGCTTTGATGCATTTGGTGCAGCCGATGCACCAGTCTTCGATGATAAACGCCACTTGCGGCGGGGTTTCGGCGCCGTTGTCGGCGTTGAGTGGTTTGGGCTCGACGCCGAGCAGTTCGGCCAGTTTTTCGACGCCTTCTTGGCCGCCCGGCGGGCATTGGTTGATGTCCGCCTCGCCTTTGGCGATGGCCTGGGCGTAGGGTTTGCAGCCGGGGTAGCCGCATTGGCCGCATTGGGTTTGTGGCAGGATGGCGTCGATTTTTTCGACGAGCGGGTCGCCTTCGATTTTGTATTTTTGCGCGAAGTAGCCGAGCAGCAGGCCGCAGAGGGCGACGATGCCGAGCAGCATCAGCAGGGCGCCGGTGAGCGCCAGCGCGGTCATGCCCATCCGCCGAATCCCATGAAGGCGATGGCGAGGATGCCCGCGGTCATCAGCGCGGCAGGTGTGCCTTTGAAGGGCGCGGGGACGTCGGCGGCGTCAAGGCGTTCGCGCAGGGCGGCGAAGATGATGAGGACGAGGGTGAAGCCGACGGCGGCGCCGAGGCCGTAAAGCGCGGACTGGAGCAGGTTGTGCTGCTGGTT
This sequence comes from Cardiobacterium sp., assembly GCF_057314735.1. Lineage (NCBI taxonomy): Bacteria > Pseudomonadati > Pseudomonadota > Gammaproteobacteria > Cardiobacteriales > Cardiobacteriaceae > Cardiobacterium > Cardiobacterium sp. The sequence continues at coordinate 26,766 of NZ_DBHKZK010000072.1, read as the reverse complement.
GGCGTTCAGAAGTGCGACGCCGAGGACGGCGCAGTTGGTGGTAATCAGCGGCAGGTACACGCCGAGGAGGCGGTGCAGTACCGGGCTAGTCTTGGCGATGAACATTTCGGTGAGGCCGACGAGGACGGCGATGGCGACGATGAAGCCGATGGTGCGCAGGTAGCGCAGGCCGAAGGGTTCGAGGAGGTAGGTGTCGAGCAGGTAGGCGCTGACGGCGGAGAGGGTGAGGACGAAGGCGGTGGCAAGTCCCATGCCGAGGGCGGTGTCGATTTTGCGCGATACGCCCATGAACGGGCAGAGGCCGAGGAATTGTGAGAGGACGAAGTTGTTGACCAGGACGGTCGAGAGGATGATGTAGAAGTAGCTGTGTTGCACGGTTTTGGGCGCATGGTTGCGGGTTTGGCGGATGGCGGTATTGTAAGGGATTGGCGACGCTTTTGCGGTTGATTCGGGGCAAGGGCGGATGCAGGTTTTTTGATGGTGGCGGGGGTGAAGGTTTTTGTGAAATCAGCTGTTTGGCTACAAGTTGTGAAGGTATCCGGCGGCTGGCATACACTGCGGCGGAAAATGCTACGAAGGAGAAAAGTCATGCCACTACATACCATTCTGTTTGATTTTGACGGCACCCTCGCCGACAGCGCTTCATGCGCCATCATCGCCACTCAACAGGCGTTCCGCGACCATCAGCTGCCCGTGCCGCCCGATGCCGCCATCGTGCAGCAAATGGGCATCCCGATTGAGCGCTGTTTCCGCACGCTTGGCGCTACCGCGCTGGATGACGCGGCCTTCGCCACCTTGCTCGCCACCTTTCGCCAGCACTACGCTGCCGCCGCCAACACGCACATCCGCCTGTATCCCGGCATCGCCGGACTGCTCGCCGCGCTCCGGGCGCAGGAGCGGCAAACCGGCATCATCAGCAGCAAAAAAGGCGCCATTCTCCGCGCCAACTGCGATGCGCTCGGCATCAGCGCGCAGATTGACGTCTTCATCGGCTCGGACGACGTCGCCCACTACAAACCGCATCCCGACGGTATCACCCGCGCCCTCGCCCGGCTTGATCGCCCCGCCGCCAGCGCCATTTACATCGGCGATGCCACCACCGACATCGAGGCAGGACGCGCCGCAGGCGTCCAAACCTGCGCCGTCACTTGGGGCGCACATGACGCGACCACCCTCGCCGCCGCCCGCCCGGATGCGCTGGTGCATGATGTCGCCGCCCTGCAACACCTGCTGTTGTCGTCAACGGCACGGTAGCAGGGTTGGGGGAATAAAAAACCGCCTGCCTGCGGCACACGCCCGGGAGACTTTGTTCCGTCACCGCCCGAACTATTCTGCGGGCGGTTACGCGCGTTCCTCGCTAATCGCCCCTACGGCTCCTACGTTCGTGAGACATCCTTCCAAACTTCGTTAATCGCGGAAATGTTTATCCCGCCCCCTCTCTCTTGCTTCGCAAGCAATGCTTGTCCCACGGGGAGCGGGGCTTTTTCGGGTCAAGCATTGACACCGTATTTCGCACAAAATCACCGCTTGGAAAGCGCGCTATGACGGCGCATCGGCTTTGACGGTGGGGCAAGCCTCACCCTAGGTGCTGTTTGCAATTCGGCGGATAAGCACCTCTCTCTGGGAGAGGAGTTGGGGGTGAGGGCAACAAGCAATTGAAAAATTGGAATTTCGGCTCATCAATAATATCGCTCACCCCCTCCCCAACCCTCCCCCGCTGCGGGCTTCGCCCTGCAGGGGAGGGGGTTTTTCAAATTGCAAACACCCCCTGCGACGGATGGCGTTTATTTCTTCCGTGCCAGGCTGACGGTGAAGATGCCGTATTCGTCGATCCATTGGTGGATTTTTTCAAAGCCCGCTTTTGCCACGAGCTGGTCCATTTCCTGCTGGCTGCGGCGGCGCATCACCCAGTCCGGGCTGCCCGCCTTGTGGCTGGTCAGCGCGCGGGCGATCATTTCCAGTTGCGGATGCCAGGGTTGGCCGGTGTAGATGAGGTAGCCGCCCGCGTCTATCGCGTCGCCGAAGCCGTCGAGCGAGTGCTGGATGAGGTCGTTGTCGGCGAAGAGTTCGTGCAGGCCGGAGACGATGCCCAGTGTAGGCCGCGGGTCGAGGTGCTGGTAGTTGGCGCGGTCGAAGGCGTTGACTTCGTCGAAGGTGGCGATGGCTTCGAGGCCGCGCGCGGCGATGAGTTCGCGTCCGGCGGCGACGTTAATCGGGCTGTAGTCGCGCAGGCGGATGCTGTCAGCGCGGACGTGTTCGTTCAGGGCGTCCAAGATGTAGCGGCCATGCCCGGAGGCGATGTCGAGGACGTGTACCGGTTTGTCCGCCTTGTGCAACAGGGTGGTGGCGAGCGCGATGGCTTTGCCGATGTTTTTTTTGCGCTGGCGGATGCCACGCCAGCCGATGGCGTTCAGGTAGTGACGGTCGTAGAGTTTGCCGATGAAATTGCTGCCACGCGGCTCGTTTTGATAGACGTAGTCGAGGGTGCTGCCGCTGTCGTAGCCGGTTTCCTGGCCGATGCGCAGGCCTTCGCTCCAGCGTGCGCCGAGGCGCATTCCGGCGCGGTAGAGCGCCCACCACAGGCCGCGCAGGCTGAGGCGCGGCAAGGGTGTCGCCAGTTCGTCCGCCTCAACGCGGCTGGCGCTTGCCAGATGCGCGCCGGTCATGTCCACCGCCTGATATGGCGCGGCGAAGCGTGCGCGGATGAAGGGGCGGATGAGGGCGAAGGCGCGCTCGCGTTCGGCCTCGCCGAGGGTGTCGTGGTAGAAGCCGGGCAGGATGTGGCGCGCTTTGTAGTGGCTGCCGAGGTGGTTGTAGAAGTCGTGTTGTGGCTGGTGATGGACGACTTTGTCGTCGCCGGAGATGAGCAGCAACAGCGGGGTGGTGATGGCCTGCGCGTCGGCGACGATGCGTTCGGCGGTGTCGTAGAGGCCAAGCAGGATGCGTACCGAGATGGGGCGGACGATGAGCGGGTCGCGTTTGAAGTCTTCTTGGCGCGCGGTGTCGTGGGTGAGGTAGTGCGCCTTGACGTAGCTGTTCACAAAGAAGTTGCCGCGCAGTTTGTGCAGCAGTTTCAGGCCGGAGCGGGCGAAGGGAACGTAGAGTTTGACGCTGAAGGCGGGCGAGGCGAGCACGGCGCAGCGGATGGGCGGGGCGTAGTCGTGCAGCCAGGTGGCGACCAGCACCGCGCCGACGCTTTGCGCGATGACGGCGGTGTTTTCCGGGGCGATGTGGTAGTGGTGCGCGATGTGGTGCATGAAGTCCTGGATGTCGGCGACGCTGGTGGCAATGCCGGGCGAGTCGCCGCGTGCGCCGGGGCTGTTGCCGTGGCCGCGCGCGTCCCAGGCGAAGAAGGCGAAGTCGTCAAGGCCGAGTTCGTCGGCGAGATACATCAGCCGGCCAGAGTGTTCGTGGCCGCGATGGAAGAGGACGATGGCTTTGTCCGTGCTGCCGTCTTTCGCCGGGCGGTAGCGGTAGAAGAGTTCGGTGCCGTCGCTGGTGGTGAAGGTTTTTTGCTGTTCGGTCATGGGATTCTCCGGTTGAGACCGTTGCGGATGCGCCGGACGCAGGTCGCGGCGAGGAGGATGTTCAGCAGCCACAGGGTGGTGTTGAGCCAGTCGGGCAGGTCGCCCGCCAGCGCGTAGTAAAAGGCGATGCAGCCGATGGCAAAGGCGCGGTCGCTTTTGCCGAGCGGGCCGTCGTAACGGCGGCCGTTGCCGTGTACCGCGCCGAGGACGCCGCAAAATTCGGTCAGCGCGGCGAGGTAGATGAAAACGCCGACGGAAAGCGCGTCAAACGGCGCGACAAAGGCAAAGGGCAGATACAGCGCGGCATCGGCGACGACGTCGGTGATTTCGTTGAGGTAGCCGCCGAGCGCGGTTCTCTGCCCGAACTCGCGCGCGAGCATTCCGTCCATCGCGTTCAGCGCCATGCGCAGGAAAAACCACAGCGGCAAGAGCAGGAACAGCGCCGCGTGGGTGGGAAAGCACGCGAGGGTGATACCCAGCGCGATGGAAATGGCGCAGGCGAAGACTGTTACCTGATTGGCGGTCGTGCCGCTTGCATGGAGGCGACGCACCAGCGGCCGCAGCAGGTTTTGGAATTTGGGTTTAAGGGCGTAGATGCTCATGGTGGTTTATATGCGGATTGAAAAGATGTCTGCGAGTATTTCAAGGAAAGCCCAATAAAAGAATCCGGCGGGCAGGATAATAATAATCACGACCAGCGCGAGGATTAACAGTTTTACTATTCCTGAAAGATTGCCGAGCAGGCCAAAGAGTCCACAGACTGAAAGCAATATTGTGGCACCCGCAAACAATAATAATATGGTATCGTTTGGTCTATTCTGCGCAAATCCAATAAACAAGATAAATATTAACAGTACTGCAATAAACCCGTTGGCAAGCACGCCTTCGCGCTGCAAGGCAAGATAAAATGCGTATGCAGTCATAACAAACAACAGACAAATAATGGTAAAAGCCAGTGTCTGGGTTACAAATTGCGGCAACGGCAACTGCGAAATGCCGTACAAAAGAAATGCTGCCAAAACAGGCGAAAACAAACAGGCAAGATGTAACAGAATTTCTCCTGCCTGTACATTTTTATACGCATTGTCCTCATCAAAATCGTCCGTACTACTCATAATACTTCCTGCGTTATTCCCAAAACCTGCAACTGACAACTGATATAAATCTCCTGCGCCACGCCAAACATTTCCTGCCGCGCGTCAATAATTTCCTTTTCATCGTCATCGAGGCGGGATTTGTCGAGATTGGCGAGGCGGGCGTAATGGCTGCGGAAGGATTGCCGCGCCTCGTCCAGTGGCAGTCCCTTTTGCCGGTTTTTGGGCAGGCTGAAGGCGGCATTGACCGCCGCATACGCCGGGGTGTGGATAATGGCAAAGTGCCGCCGGATGACTTCCATTTCGTTGATGGCACTTTGCAGGCTGGATTCCATCGCGCGGCTGTTGGCATAGCGGTCGAAATCGTTTTGCAGGATGGCGAGTTCGGTGGCAATCATCAAAGGGGCATCGCCCGTTTTTGTGATTCCCCTGATGTGATGCAGCAGTTTTTTTCTGGTTTCTGAAAGGGCGCGTCCCGCAGACGTTTGGCGCATACCTTTGATGAATATTTCTTCTTCAAAGAGTATTTGTATCGTGGTTAATGGCTTGCTCATCAGGGTGCATCCAGCCAGCCCGGCCCCAAATCCGCATCGGCATTGCTGGTATCAAAGCCGCGCGCGCGAATGAAATCGGCGCCATACCAGCGTTTCAGGGATTTTAATGAGCCGGTAGGCAATTTGGCGCACGCCAGCCAATCCCAGGCCGTTTCAATATCACCTGCCTCGCGTGCGCTTTGTGATTCCGCCGCACAAACGGTATCCATGCCACTTTCACGAAAGAGTGCTTCACGCTCAGCGGGGTCGAGATAGCTTTTTGTCGGGTAAATTTTGGTTGTCATGGCAGCTCCTTAGGTAAATAAAAAGAGGGAATGCAGATTAGAGCCGATTCAGCCAGTCCGGCCCCAAATCCGCATCGGCATTGCTGGTATCAAAGCCGCGCGTGCGAATGAAATCGGCGCCATACCAGCGTTTCAGCGATTTTAATGAGCCGGTTGAGAGTTTGGCGCAGGTGAGCCATGCCCAGGCCATTTCCTCATCACCTGCATGATCCGCTTCATGTGATTCGGCAAGACAGACAGTATCCATCCCGCCTTCGCGCAAGAGCGCTTCGCGTTCAGCAGGGTCGAGATAGCTTTTTGTCGGATAAATTTTGGCAGTCATGGCAACTCCTGGGTCAATGAAAAAAGGAAATGCAGCGGATGGCCGCATCAGTGTTGCAATATCGCCCTCGCACAAGCGCGCTGCGCGTTTGCCGTTGGCCATGCGGCGATTCTATGAGCGGCGCGGCGATGCCGTCAATCGCCAGCGCTATAATGCCGTCTCCTTTCATAACCAGAGCAATCCCATGTCCAGACTTGCTGGAAAAACTGCCCTCGTCACCGGTGCCGCCCGTGGTATCGGCGAAGCCATCGCCCGCGCTTTCGCATCCGAAGGCGCGTTTGTCTATTTGAGCGACATCAACCACACCGACGGCGAGCGCGTCGCCGCCGACATCGGCGCCAACGCCCGCTATTTGCCGCTCGATGTGCGTGAGGAGCGCGACTGGGAAGCGGCGCTGCAAACCCTCGCCGCCGACCACCGCACGCTCGATATTCTCGTCAATAACGCCGGCATCACCGGCATTGAAACCAGCCCCGCCCACGACCCCGAACACGTCTCGCTCGCCGACTGGCACGCGGTGCTCAACACCAACCTCGATGGCACTTTCCTCGGCTGCCGCTACGCCATCGGCGCGATGCGCCCACAAGGAAAAGGCTCCATCATCAACATTTCCTCGCGCTCCGGCCTGGTTGGCATCCCGACCGCCGCCGCCTATGCGGCGAGCAAGGCGGCGATTCGCAACCACACCAAGAGCGTCGCCCTCTACTGCGCGCAGCAGGGGCTGGCGATTCGTTGCAATTCCATCCACCCGGCGGCGATTGACACGCCGATGTGGTGGCCGATGCTCGGCGGCACGGAAGCGCAACGGCCGGAACGCCTCGCCGAAATGGCACGCGCCATTCCCGTGCGCCGTTTGGGTCGTGTCGAAGAAGTTGCCGCGCTCGCCGTGCTGCTCGCCTCCGATGAAGCGACCTACATCACCGGCAGCGAGTACAACATCGACGGCGGCCTGCTCGCCGGTAGCGCCGCCAGCCCGAAATCGAACTGACCATGCACGAAATCCATCTGACCGCCGCCGACAAGGCGGCACGCTACGCCCAGCTCCTGCCGCAACTGCGCGCGGTGCTGGCAGACGAAAGCGATGCCGTCGCCAATCTCGCCAACACCGCCGCCGTACTGAAGGAAGCCTTCGGCTGGCTCTGGGTCGGTTTCTACCGCGTTGCCGGTGAGGAACTGGTGCTGAGCGCCTTTCAGGGGCCGCTGGCCTGCACCCGCATCGCGCGTGGCCGTGGCGTCTGCGGCCAGGCGTGGGCGCAAAACCGCACCATCGTCGTGCCGGACGTGAACGCCCACCCCGGCCACATCGCCTGCTCCTCACGTTCGCAATCGGAAATCGTCGTGCCACTGCATGATGCGGACGGCAAGGTGTGGGCGGTACTGGACGCGGACGCGGAAACGCTCGCCGCCTTTGACGACAGCGACGCGCAGGGGCTGGCAGCGGTGGCGGCGCTGTTGACGGAATGCGGGGTAACACTATGAAAGGCAAGGCAATACTCGCCGCGCCAGGCGCTGTTTACCATTGAAAAACCCCTCTCCCGCAGGACGAAACCTGGCGTAGGGTGTGTGGCGGCGTAGCCGACACGCACGCGGGGATTTGACATCGGCAACGCGTGCGTGCCTGCGGCACACACCCTACGAATTAATGGTGTAGCTCACAAAATCGTCGCCACGCAACCGCATTGGCTTGGGCGTGTTTACGGCTGCCTGGGCGCTGGACGCGGGCGAGTGCCTGACGGCGGCGACCGCAGTAACACGTCACGTCGCGCCTGCTGGATGTTCGCCCTGATTAACGGCGTACCGCAGCCGATGAAGGTGAACCGTCTGAAGTGATAAAAAAAGATGCCTGCGGGCATCCTTTTTTTGTCCGTCGGTGCGGGTAGCATCGGGGCAGTTTTGACGCGGATGTTTCAGTAATACCGCGCCAGATGCGCCAAATAATCATCGGCGCTGCGTGCAACCTCGGCGCGTTTGCTGTCGTCATAGCCGGGTGCGGTGCTGTCAATGCCGTGGAAGGCAAAAACGGGCTGCCAGAGGGCGTGGCAGTAATTCACCGTCAATGCAAACGCGCGCAGCGCCTCGGCAACCGTCGCGCCAATCTCGCCGCCGGCGCGGTAGGCATCGGCGGGCGAACCGAGCGAGACGGCAATGCCCGCCTTTTTGCCGCGCAGGCCGGTGGCCTTGCTGCCATACGCCCAGCCGTAGGTGAGCACGTCATCCAGCCATTGTTTCAACAGCGGCGGGCAGTTGAACCAGTACACCGGGAATTGCAGCACCAGACTGCGGTGCGCCTCCACCAGCGCCTGCTCGCGCCCGACGTCAATCGTGCCGTGGGCGTATTCGCGGTAGAGTTCGTGCACGGTGAAGCAGTCGGGATGCTGCGCCAGCGCGTCTGCCCAGCAGCGGTTGATGGTGGAGTGGGCAAGGTCGGGATGGGCAAGGATTATCAGGGTTTTGTTCATCAGGCGTCTCCAGGGATAAAGGCGTGTTCGCGGAAAACGAGCCAGTCGCCCGTCACGTTTTGCCGCAACATCAGATTGAAAGCGATGCGTTTTTCACCCGCGCCGAGGTCGAGGCGACGGGTGGCGATGACGTAGCCGATGCCGTCCTGCACCTCGCTCAGCTGGAATGCCACGGCGGTATTGCGCGGTGGCGCGCCACTGTCGCGCAGCTGGCGGAAAAAAGCGAGATTTTGCGCATAATCGAAGCGGGCAAGCGCGCCATTTTCCTGACAGATGAGGATTTGCAGGTCGGGTGTGTATAGCCGTTCACCGAAAGTTTCAGACAAGGCGCGCCGCTGAAGACAGTACGCGGTTGTACGGCGAAGCGGCGCAACACCGTATGAAGCTTTCGGTGGACGGCTATAGCACGTGGCCAGCGCGTCAAGGCGGTAATGGCAACCGGCGTCAATCAGGCGGCACACGGCGTTTTGCAGGTCGGGATTCATCGGTTTCCTTTTGCGTGAAAGGGACGCGCAGCATACAATCCCCTTTGTTTTCTGAACAGTACGCACGTTGCGGTGCGTTACTTTCCTGGAGGTGAGTCATGTTGAATACGCCATGCACGGCGGGCGCGGTCGCGCTTGCCGAGACGGGCTTTGGTTACACGCTGTCGCTCATTGGCGGCAAATACAAGATGGTGATTCTGTTTTGGCTCGGCACGCAGCCATCCATACGCTTTAACGAATTGCAGCGGCGCATCGGCGGCATTTCCTACAAATCGCTGACGGCGGCGCTGTGCGAACTGGAGCGCGACGGTCTCGTCTCGCGCACTGTCTTCCCGCAAGTGCCGCCGCGGGTGGAATACGCGCTGACCGCGCGCGGGCAGTCGTTGCTGCCGGTACTGAACGCGATGTGCGCCTGGGGCGAGGCGCACCGCGCCACGGTGGCCACACGATGAAAAACGGGTTTGACGGCATCAATGCTGCCCTGCAGGAAGGCCGCTGTTACTACTGCGGCGGCGCGGTGGAGCCGCGTATCGAAGATTCCTGCTGCGGGACGTATTGCCCGAAATGTGCGATGTTTCTGGTCGTCACCACTTACATCCCGCCTGTCCGGGAAGACCGCACCCGCTACCGCATCCACCTGCACCACGCCGACGCGCACAACCCGCAACACATCCGCACCCTCGCCCGCCTTATCGGGCGCAACTATCCGCAAACCCGCGCCTTCATCGCGGAGCCCTGCCCGCTCATCGCCGAAAACCTCGCGTCGGAAATCCTCGCCATCCGGCAACGGCTGGACGCCGTCGCCATCGCTTACCGCATCACCCCGCCCTTCCCTTACAACAACACGGACGACGCACCATCATGACCCTCACCTTTCCCCGCCGCCGTGTCCCCGCCCTGCTCGCCCTGGCCACCACCGCCATCCTCGCCCTGCTGCTCTGGCGCATTGCCAGCCACAAACCCTTCCACGGCGGCCACCTTGCCTTCTGCGCGCTGCTGTTGGCATACAGCGGCTACACCGCGCTGCGCGAAAGCCGCTACCTCATCCGCCCCGAAACCCTGCGCCTTGACACACGCGGCCTCACCCTCCGCCACCACCGCGCCCCCGGCTGGCGCGCCCTGCGCCTGCCCTGGACAGACCTCATCGACCAGGAAACGCGCGGCGACCGCCTTACCCTCATCTGGCGCGACGGCGACCGCCTGCGCGCATTCACCCTGCGCCTGCCCGCACAACCGCGTAGCGCCGAAATCGCCGCCACCATCGCCCGCTATCCGCTGCGTCCCGCTCCCTGGCCGCCCGTCGCTATCCCCGCCGGATTACAACAACATTGGGACACCGGCGAACCCGGCATCCGCACCGCGCTGTACCAATATGGCATCGAAACCCTCTACAGCCCGCTCATCCTCACCATCCTGCTCATCGCCGTCCCGCTGCTTGACGGCGACTACGGCGCCATCAGCGCCACCCTTGCCGCGCTCCTTCTCGCCCGTGCCGCCTGGCGCCGTTACCGCACGCCACAACACTACCGCATCGCCCTGCACAAACCCTATATCCGCCTTGATGCCGACGGCGTGCATTACTGGCACGCCCCGCCCGATGACGAAACGCACGTCCCGTGGGCGGCCATCCACGCCGTCAACAGCGAACACGTCAAGTCATACGACAAATACAGCAGCTATCTGCACCTCACCTGGCGACCGCACCCCTACGCGCGCTACCTGCGCCATGACCGCCTGCGCATCGCCCTGCCCGAACCGCAAAACCGCGACAACCAGGCCTGTGCGCGCTGCGACGAAATAGCCGCCAGCATCGCAGCGCACCTCACCGCCCCCGGCGAGCCACTACCAGCGTTGCCCATCCTCGAACGCCATTACGGGTTATGACCGTCCCCCGCTTCCCCGCTGCCGACGAAAAAGGACGCCCGCAGGCATCCTTCCTTGCCGGTTTCGCGCCGTGTTATTCACTCGCGGCGCCGTCTTTGACATAGACGAAATGCGTGCCGTCGTAGCGGTAATCCAGCGTTTTGCCGGTGACTTCGCCGTCGGGGAATTTTTGGGTGTTTTCAATGAGCGGCACGCGCAGGGTTTTGCTGGCAGCATCGTAGCCAAAATGCGGATATTGCGAGGTTGTGCCGGGCAGACTGTCGCGGTCGTAGGCGAAGGCGATGCCGGAGAGGTCTTTGCCGTGTGAGCGGACAAGCGCGGCGGCTTCCGGTTTGTCGCCCTGAACGCGCAGCAACTGGAGGCTGACCGCCAGCGCATTGCTTGACCCTTGCGCGCTTTCTTCCAGCAGGTACACCGTGCCGCGCTCGCCCAGGTCGGCGGTGTAGAGGCCTGTAACGTTATCGCTGTTGCCGGAGACGTCTTCGCGCTTTTCCCATTCGGGATGGGCGTCAATAACACCGGTTTTGCCGGTGGCATCGCGGTATTGCCACAGGCCGAGGTTGAAACGCATCGTGCCGCCGCTGGCGTCGTCCCAGGAATAGGCGCGGAATTTGCGGTCGCTGGCGGTTGCCATCTGCAACCCTTGTTCGCGCGCCTGCGGAAAATCGCAATCCCAGCTTTTGTCGGCATCCGTGGTGAGCAGGCGGCGGATTTCGGTATGGGCGGCGTTGGCCTTGTTTTCATCGTATGCCGCCGGGCTGTCCACCATCGGTTCCAGAATGGCGAACTGCTGGCGCAACGCGGCGTCAACCGTGGCGCAATCGTAGGCCTGGGCGAGGCCGCTACAGGCGGCAAGGGCGATGAGAATGTTGCGGGACATGGGATTCTCCGTGATAAATGAGCGGGCAGTATATCGCCACGGCACCGCATCATTTCATACCGTTCTGTTTGCTGGCCGCAGGCAACAAAAACCCCCGCCGGAGCGGGGGTGGATTAGGCGGCGATGTTCAGATTTTACTGGGCAACAGGTGCGGCACCAGCAGCAGGTTGTTGTACCTGACGTTCAACGAGTCCATCAACAGTGACTTCTACGCGACGGTTTTGTGCGCGGCCTTCGGCAGTCTTGTTGGTGGCAACCGGGTTTTTCTCGCCCTGACCGTAAGCTTCGATCAGTTGTGACGGAACGCCGTTTTCAGCGAGGTAGTTGGCAACGGTAGATGCACGACGTTCAGAGAGTTTCTGGTTGTAGGCATCTGAACCCTTGGAGTCGGTGTGACCGACCACGGTGATTTTCTGGATGTTGGCACCGCGTTGGTTCAACTGGCCAGCCAAATCCTGCAGGGCTTCTTTGCCTGCCGGTTTGAGGTTGGACTTGTCGAAGTCAAAGTAGGTGTCAGCACCGAGGGTGATCACTTCGCGTTGGGTTTCCATGACCGGCGGCGGCGGTTCCGGTGCTTTCACACCGCAATCACGCAGTCCCTTGTTGGCGTTTACGGTAACGCATTCGCCCCAACGGTTCTTGACGAGATCACCACCGCGGGAGGTCAGGTCTTCTGTAGCGGAAAGATCTGCAAATGCCGGCGCTGCAACGGCAGTAACGGCGGCAAGTGCGATCAGGTTTTTAAGTTTCATATACTTCTCCCAATAACAAAACTTGCAAGTTTAGTTAAGAACTGGTGGACGGCTGCCCGTCCAAGATTGACGGTACCCCTGCCCACGAACAGGCAAGAGGTACCCATCCGCGCGCAATCATAAGGGTTTTGTTGCAAAAATGCAAAGAAAAATCCGGCGATGTGGCGCCTGCGGACGCGGTTCTGTTGCAAAAATGATACGGAAAACGCCAGTCATCCCCGCCCGCCCCGGCAAAGACGCAAAACACCGCCGTAGAACAGGCGTTTGCCCATTCGTGATACCATAGCGCCCGTTTGCCGCATCAGGCGGTTTTTCCACGTTATAAGGTTGAAACAATGAGTGATTTTGCCAAAGAAGTGCTGTCGGTCAATCTGGTCGATGAAATGCGCAGCTCCTACCTTGACTATGCGATGAGCGTCATCGTTGGCCGGGCGCTGCCGGATGCGCGCGACGGCCTGAAGCCAGTACACCGCCGCGTCCTCTTTTCCATGCACAAACAGGGCAATGCCTGGAACAAAAAATATGTGAAATCCGCGACCATCGTCGGCGACGTCATGGGGAAATACCACCCGCACGGCGACATCGCCATTTACGACACCCTCGTCCGCATGGCGCAACTCTTCTCGCTGCGTTACCCGCTCGTTGATGGCCAGGGCAACTTCGGCTCGCTGGATGGCGACCCGCCCGCTGCCTACCGCTACACCGAAGCGCGCATGGCGAAAATCGCGCACAGCCTGCTGACTGACATCGAAAAAGAAACCGTGGATTTCGCGCCGAACTACGACGGCAGCCAGCAGGAGCCGACCGTGTTGCCGACGCGCCTGCCCAACCTGCTCGTCAATGGCAGCTCCGGCATCGCCGTCGGCATGGCGACCAACGTACCGCCGCACAACCTCGGCGAAACGCTGGACGCCTGCCTGCACCTGCTTGACCACCCCGACGCCGACACTGCCGCGCTGATGCGCCACCTGCCCGGCCCCGATTTCCCCACCGGCGCGCTGATAAACGGCGCGAAAGGCATTCGCGAAGCCTACGAAACCGGACGTGGCCGCATCTACATCCGCGCCAAAACCCATATCGAAACCGACGACAGCAGCGGCAAACAAACCATCGTCGTTGATGAACTGCCCTATCAGGTAAACAAAGCCAACCTGCTCGGCAAAATCGCCGAACTGGTCAAAGAGAAAAAAATCGACGGCATCACCGCCCTGCGCGACGAATCAGACAAAGACGGCATCCGCATGGTCATCGAACTGCGCCGTGGCGAAGTCGCCGAAGTCATCCTCAACAACCTCTTCCAGCTCACCCAATTACAAGTCGTCTTCGGCATCAACATGATGGCGCTGGTTGGCGGCCAGCCGCGCCTGCTCTCGCTCAAAGAAGCGCTGCAAGTCTTTATCGCGCACCGCCGCGAAGTCGTCACCCGCCGCACCATTTACGAGCTGCGCAAAGCACGCGAACGGGCGCACATCTTGGAAGGCCTCGCCATCGCCCTTGCCAACATCGACGAAATCATCGAACTCATCCGCCGTTCCGCAGGTCCCAGCGAGGCCAAAGAAGCACTGCTTGCCAAAGCCTGGCTTGCCGGACAAGTAGCCGACATGCTCGCCCGCGCCGGCGCAGAAAACTCACGCCCGGACGGCCTTGGCAAACAATACGGCATGCACGGCGACAACTACCGCCTCACCCCCGAACAGGCACAAGCCATCCTCGACCTGCGCCTGCACCGCCTGACCGGTCTCGAACAAGACAAAATTATCAGCGAATACCAAGAAATCATTCACGAAATCGAAGGATTGCTGGAAATCCTACAAGTGCCGGAACGCCTGCTCGCCGTCATCAAAGAAGAACTACAAGACATCAAAAACCAGTTCAACGACGTGCGCCGCACGCAAATCCTCGACACCCACCTGAACCTCTCGCTCGAAGACCTCATCGCCGAAGAAGACCGCGTCATCACCCTCTCGCACGAAGGCTACATCAAGGCACAGCCGCTCGCCGACTACGAAGCACAGCGCCGCGGTGGCAAAGGCAAATCGGCGACCGCGGTCAAAGACGAAGACTTCGTCGAACAGCTCATCGTCGCCAACACCCACGACACCATGCTCTGCTTCACCAACCGCGGCAAAGTTTACTGGCTCAAAGTCTATGAACTGCCGCAGGCGGGACGCAACGCCAAAGGCAAACCAATGGTGAACCTGCTGCCGTTTGAGCCGGGCGAACGCCTAAACGCCGTGCTCACCACGCGCGACTACCCCGACGACCAATACCTCATCTTCGCCACCAAAAGCGGCACCGTGAAAAAAACCCCGCTTTCCGAATACTCGCGCCCGCGCAGCATCGGCATCATCGCCATCAACCTGCGCGAAGACGACGAACTGGTGGACGTCGCCCGCACCGACGGCAGCCGCGACATCATGCTCTTCTCTGACGCCGGCAAAGCCGTGCGCTTCAACGAAAGCAGCGTGCGCAGCATGGGGCGCGACTCCACCGGCGTGCGCGGCATGAACCTCGACGACGGCCAGCGCGTCATCGCCCTCTGCGTCGTTGAAGAACAAGGCGACATCCTCACCATCACCGAAAACGGCTACGGCAAACGCACCCCGGTTGCCGACTACCCACAAAAAGGACGCGGCACCAAAGGCGTCATCTCCATCGCCTGTAGCGAACGCAACGGCCAGGCAGTTTGCGCCGTACAAGTCCAAGAAGACGAACAAATCATGCTCGTCACCGACAACGGCACCCTGGTACGCACCCGCGTCGCCGAAATCTCGACCAGCGGCCGCAACACCCAGGGCGTACGCCTCATCCGCACCACAGAGAGCGAAAAACTGATTGCCGTTGCCAAAATCGTCGCCGAGAGCGACGACAGCGACGGCGATGACAACGCGGCAGAAGAAAACAGCGGCGACGAGGTATAAACAACCGCCGATATGCTCCCTCCCCCCGTGGGGGAGGGCTGGGGTGGGGTTAAATATTGTCGCCGCCGATGTTGTTTTTGGACGGTGGGTCAAGACCCACCCTACAACCGATACATACACCTTTCCCGCTACCCTGTATGTAAAAACATTGCTGTAGGGTGGGTCTTGACCCACCATAACGGAATTTCCGGGTTTAACGGTGGGCAAGCCCCACCCTACACCAGGGAACATTGGGGCGGAGACCCACCCGCACCAAACCGCCTTGAACAAAAAGCGTTGGACGGCCATTCATGGCCGGCATTAACAACGACAAACAACAGCCATAACCCAAACATCGACCCGCAAACAAACCATGCTCACCATCGACCAATTTCGCCCCTACGTATTACGCCTCATGGCAGACGGCAAAAAACGCAAGAACCGGGAAATATTCGCCGCCGTTGCCGCATTGGCAAAACTAAGCGAAAGCGTGCGGGAAGAAAGATTGCCATCAGGACAACTGCGGGCGGATAACCGCATAGGCTGGGCGTGTTCATCCTTTATTAAAGCCGGAATCCTGATGCGACCGGAGCGCAGCCATTACCGCATCACCGATTTGGGGCGCGAGCTAGCAGAAAAATGGAAAAATGCGGAAAGCATCAGCGAAAAAGACCTCAATGAATTACCCCAATGGAATGCCTACCAGCAAACCCTGCAAGAACGCAAACAAAATAACGCACAGGCGGAAACAGACGAAGCGGAAAACAACGACAAAGAACCGCCGGACAGCATCGCCATGCGTGCCGTACAAGAAATTGAAGACCATACCGCCATAGAATTACTGTCCCGCCTGCGCGAAGAATCCCCGGCATTCTTTGAGCGCGCCGTTATTCAAGTATTACTGGCAATGGGTTACGGCGGTAAAGAAAACCTTGCAGCACACGTTGGCAAAACAGGCGATGGCGGCATTGACGGCGTGATTAAACAAGATCCGCTTGGCATTCAGAACATCTATATCCAGGCGAAGCGTTATGCCGAAAAAAACAGTATTGGCGAAAAAGAAATCCGGGAATTTGTTGGTGCCTTGCAAGGGCAAGGCGTAGAACGCGGCGTATTCATCACCGCCTCGCGCTTTACCCAAAGCGCCAAAAGTTTCGCACAAAAACTGCTGGGCAAAGTCATCCTGATAGACGGACAGGAACTTGCCACCCTGATGATTCGCTACAAAGTAGGCATCCAGGTACGGCAAACGCTGGAAATCATCTCCATAGACGAAGACTTCTTTGAAGACGCGGAATTGAACTGATACAAATACGAGGTGCGCCCGAAGCCCCTCGCTTACATACATCTTCCCCGCTATCCTGTATGTAAAACAACCCGACTCAACACAAGGAGCCATACATGAAAAAAACCCTGTTATTCACCCTGATGCTCGCTGCCGCGCTTGCTCACGGCGAGACCTTTGACGCGCCACACGTTGGTGCGGACGACAAGCAGGTTGTTCTCGGCGGCGCGGGTGTCGCGCTGACGCCGGAAGTGGCGCGGCTGCACGAACAGGCGGGGCAGTTGCTGCTCGCCGGCAAGGCGAACGAGGCGTTGCCGCTGCTCAATCAGGCGATTGCGCAGTACGAAAAATATTTTGCCGCCGACCCGCGCCAGCGTTACGCCGCCTCCGGCAACGTCGAGACGATGCTTTATCTGGTGATGGCGGCGAACGAAGGCAAGGCGGCGTACATCATTGACCCGCGCTGGGCGGAGCTGTATTTCCTGCGCGCCTATGCCCACAACGAACTGGGCGACTTGGCGGCGGGCAAGGCCGACCTGGACGCGCTGCTGGCGTTGCGCCCGGATAACGCGCAGGCGCTGAACGAGCGCGGCTATTACTACCAGCGCGAGAAGAACTGGCAGGCTGCGGCGGCGGATTTTGAGAAGGCGGCGGAGTCCAGCCAGCTCATTGAAGAACCGGCGGTGCGGCAGAAAATGTCGGCGGCGGCGCAACGCGGGCTGGCATTCACTCTGACCGAGCGCGGCCGCTGGCAGGAAGCCGAGGCGATTTACCAGAAATTGCTGAAGGAAGACCCGCAGGACGAACGCTCGCGCCACGAGCTGGAATACATCCGCCAACAGCGGGCGAAACATCCGCAGATTTGAGCGCCATCAATAAAAACAAATCCCAACTTTCTGGCATCCACCCGCAAAGCGGGCTACCATGCGCGCTCCATTCACCCACAAGAGGAAACCCACCATGACTACACTCTACACCGCACACGCTCACGTCACCGGCGGCCGCGATGGCGCTGCCAAAAGCGACGACGGCAAGCTCGACGTCAAGCTCGCCCCGCCGAAAGAACTGGGCGGTAATGGCAACGGCACCAACCCGGAACAGCTTTTCGCCGCCGGTTACGCCGCCTGCTTCATGGGCGCGATGCGTCTCGTCGCCGGCAACGAAAAACTGGCGCTGCCGCAAGGCTTTGCCATTGACGCCGACGTCAGCCTCGGCAAAGACGCGCAGGACAACTTCCGCCTCGGCGTCGTCTTCAACATCGCCCTGCCCGGTCTGGACAAGGCCGCTGCCGAAGCGCTCGTCGCTAAGGCACACGAAGTCTGCCCGTATTCCCGCGCCACCCGCGGCAATATCGACGTCGCGCTTAACGTCAACGTATAAGCCATCCGGCAACAGCAAAGGCGGGGGACAACCCCGCCTTTTTCATACCTGCGCAGCAGCTGCCGCCCATAGCCGCCACATCACGGTAAAATCCGCAACGAATCCCCAACCCAACTTGGAGCTACCCATGCAAATCCTGCGCCATCTCCTCATGCCCGCGCTTGTCGCCTGCTGCCTCGCCAGCGCCCACGCAGCCACACCCATTCCGCTCAAATTTGCCCAGGGCAGTTACTGCGACACCTGGAGGGGCAATATCACAGGTACAGAAAAAACCTTCAGCGTTGTGCTGGAAGCCCGGCAGAAATTCACCATTGAACTGCTTGATGGCCCCGACCTGAAAAGCGTCAGGGGATCCGGCGGCAAACCGACGCCCGTCAGCATCAGCGAAACGGGCAATCAATACGAATTTCTCAGCAAAAAGAAGGGGAAATACCTTATTACGGTCGGCATCGAAGCAGGGCCGCACTTTTCTACTGATGCCGAAACGGTGGAAGTCTGCGCGTATTGAGCGACTGCAACAGCAAAGGCGGGGGACAACCCCGCTTTTTTACGCCTGCGCAAAACACACGCGCAACACCTTCAGCACCGCTGCCACCTTCGCCGCCTGTACCCGGTGCGGTGTCACCGCATGAATCGCCGCCGTGGCAAATGACCACTCCGGCAACACCTGCCGCAACCGCCCGCTGCGCAGCGCGCCCGCCGCCTCGCCGTCGAGCATCAGCGCCAGTCCCAGCCCCGCCTCGCACAAATCGCGCACCGCCGCGAGCTGGTTGCAATAAAGAGTGTCCTCAATATCGAGCAAAAAGCGCTCCTCGCCCCGCCGCATCTCGCGCCGCAGCGGCAAATGGTGTAACCAGCGCTGCTTGCCCAAATCGGCAGGCGAGACAATAGGCGGCGCGCGCTCCAGCCAGGCGGGCGCGGCGCAGATAATCCAGCGCCAGTCGGCGAGATGGCGCGCGACCAAATCGGGCGCGTCCAGCGCGTGTTCACCGCCGCGCAGGGCGATGTCAATCGCGCCGCTGCGCAAATCGGCGAGCGCTTCGCCAAAATGCAGTTGCAGCCGCAGCGCCGGATGTTCCTCACCAATCCGTTGCAGCGCGCACTGAAACGCGGGCGCCGTCGCCATGCTGGTCGGCGCGGCGAGGCGTACCTCGCCCGCGATGTCCGTTTTCAGATTGTCCAGCGCGAGGCGGGTATCGCGCAGCGTCGCGCTCAGACGGCGACAATACTGCGCCAGCGTCGCCCCCGCTTCGGTCGGACTGACGCGGCGGGTACTGCGGTGCAGCAGCTTGACCCCGTGCAGATGCTCCAGCCGCGCGATGTGCTGGCTCACCGCCGACGGCGTCATCGCGAGCGCCTGCGCCGCGGCGTTCATGCTGCCGTGCTCAAGCACGGCGGCGAACACGAGCAACGGCTTCAAATCATCCATCATCCCGTTTTCCTTGTTAATTATGGCTATCCCCCTAGACGCTGTTTACCATTGGCGATAACACCATAATTTTGTTCGTAGCGCGTAGGGTCTGTGGAGGCGAGCCGACACGCACGCAGGCATTTTGGCAGCGGCACACGCGTGCGTGCCTGCGGCGAGCTATCCGTAGGGTGGGGCTTGCCCCACCGCCGCACAATCGTCGCCATGCCCCGGACGGTGCGCCGAGGCGCACCCTATGGCAGGCTTTGCGCGTAGGGTCTGTGGCGGCGAGCCAACACGCACGCGGGCATTTTGGCAGTGGCACACGTGTGCGGCCTGCGGCGAGCTATCCGTAGGGTGGGGCTTGCCCCACCGCCGCACAATCGTCGCCATGCCCCGGACGGTGCGCCGAGGCGCACCCTATGGCAGGCTGTTTGCAATTGAAAAATCTCCCTCTCCTGCAGGGTGAAGCCCGCAGCGGGGGAGATTTGGGGAAGGGCGCCGTTCTGCGGGCGCCCGCAGACCGGCATTCGCAACAAGCGTAGTCTTTATCGCCGTTTCGGGTTCGCCTTGTGGATGGTGCGGCCTTCGACGGCAAGCGCCGCTTCGTGGATGGCTTCGGCCAGTGTCGGGTGGGCGTGCATACTGCGCGCGATGTCTTCGCTCGCCGCGTAGTATTCCATCGCAATCACCAGTTCGTGGATGAGTTCGGAGGCGCTGGGGCCGATGATATGCGCGCCGAGGATTTCGTCGCTGTCGGCATCGACCAGGATTTTGACGAAGCCTTCCGCCGCGCCGAGCGCTTTGGCGCGCCCGTTGGCGGCGAAGGGAAAGTCGCCTTTTTGGTAGTTGACGCCCGCCGCTTTCAGTTGTTCTTCGTTCTGGCCGAGCCAGGCGATTTCGGGGTGGGTGTAGATGACGGCGGGGATGAGGTCGTAGCGGACGTGGCCGGCCTGGCCGTCGATGATTTCCGCGACCATCACCCCTTCTTCGCTCGCTTTGTGGGCGAGCATGGCGCCGCGCACGCAGTCGCCAATGGCATAGACGCCCGGCTCGGCGGTAGCGCAGTAGTCGTCCACTTCGATGTAGCCGCGCGCGTCCAGCTTCACTTGGCAGGCGGGGTCAATGACGCCAGCGGTGTTCGGTTTGCGGCCGACGGCGACGAGGAGTTTATCGACGGTGAGGGTCTGTTCGCCGTTTTTGTCTTGGTATTGCACTTCGACCGAACCATTTTTGACGCTCGCGCCGCTCACTTTGGCGCCGAGGCGGATGTCCAGTCCTTGTTTTTTGAAGGCTTTAGCAGCTTCGCGTGCCAGTTGCCGATCTGCCATCGGCAGGAGGTCGTCCACCGCTTCGAGGATGGTGACTTCGCTGCCGGCAGCGTGCCAGACGCTGCCGAGTTCGAGGCCGATAACGCCCGCGCCGATGATGCCGAGGCGTTTTGGCGCGGCGCTGAAGGAGAGGGCTTCGCTAGAGCTGACGATGTGCTCGCCGTCCATTTTGGCGACGGGGATGTCCACCGGTACGGAGCCGAAGGCGAGGATGACGGCGCGGTTTGCCTGGTATTGGCTGACCTTGCCGTCGGCGGCGGTGACTTCCACGGTTTTGTTTGGCAACAGGCGGCCACGTCCGGCAAGCCAGTCAATGCCGTTGGCTTTGAAGAGTTGTTCAATGCCGCCGGTGAGTTGTTTGACGATGTCGTTTTTGCGGGCAATCATTGTGGCGATGTCGAGTTTGACGTCGCCAGTCGTGATGCCGTGCGCGGCGAAGTCGTGCCGCGCTTTTTCGTAGAGCGCGGTGCTTTCGAGCAGCGCTTTGGAGGGGATGCAGCCGACGTTGAGGCAGGTGCCGCCGAGGGTGGGGGCGGCTTCGACGCAGGCGGTTTTGTAGCCGAGTTGGGCAGCGCGGATGGCGGCAACGTAGCCGCCGGGGCCGCCGCCGATGATGATGATGTCGTAGTTTTTCATGGGCTTTCCGTGTGGTGTAGGGGCGGTTAGCGAGGAACGAACGTAACCGCCCACCTTTAATGTAAATGGCCGATGGCCCTCACCCCAACCCCTCTCTCGTCCTGCGGACGAGCAATACTTGTCCCAGAGGGAGAGGGGCTTTTTAACGGTGGTGGTAGTGCAACTGCTTTACAGGTTCAGGATGAGCCGCGCCGGGTCTTCGATGAGTTGTTTGATTTCAACGAGGAAGCCGACGGCTTCGCGGCCGTCAATGATGCGGTGGTCATAGGAGAGCGCGATGTACATCATCGGCGCGATGACGACCTGGCCGTTTTCGGCGATGGGGCGCTCAACGATGTTGTGCATTCCCAAGATGCCGCTTTGCGGCGGGTTGATAATCGGCGTGGACATCATTGAGCCGAAGGTGCCGCCGTTGGTGATGGTGAAGGTGCCGCCGGTCATGTCTTCGATGGCGAGGCTGCCGTCTTTGGCTTTGGCGGCGTAGTCGAGGATGCCGTCTTCGATGTCGGCAAAGCCCATCAGTTCGGCGTTGCGCAGGATGGGGACGACGAGGCCGCGCGGCGAGGAGACGGCGATGCCGATGTCGCAGTAGTTGTGGTAGATGATGTCGTCGCCGTCAATGGAAGCGTTCACCGCCGGGTATTTTTTCAGCGCTTCAACGGCGGCTTTGACGAAGAAGGACATGAAACCGAGTTTGACGCCGTTTTTGGCGACGAAGGCGTCCTGGTATTTTTTGCGCAATGCCATCACCGCGCGCATATTCACTTCGTTGAAGGTGGTGAGCATGGCGGCGTTGTGCTGTGCTTCCAGCAGGCGTTCGGCGATGCGTTTGCGCAGGCGGGTCATCGGCACGCGCTCTTCGTGGCGGCGGCTGCCGCCAGCGAGGTGCTGTTTGACGTCATTTTTGGTCACTCTACCGCCGCGACCGCTGCCGCTTACTTCGCCTGCGGCTACGCCTGCTTCGGCGGCAAGTTTGCGTGCGGCCGGGCTGAGCGCCTTGTCGTCGGTAGCGGCGGGGGCGGCTGCGGCCGGGGCGGCGGTTTTTTCCGCAGCGGGAGCGGCGGCGACCGGGGCGTCTGCAACCGCGCCTTCTTCGATGTAGGCGATGATGTCGCCGCCGGTGACGGTCGCGCCGTCTTGCGCGGTGATTTCTTTCAGCACGCCGCTGACCGGGGCGGGCATTTCGAGCACGACTTTGTCGGTTTCGAGATCGACGAGGTTTTCGCCTTCGCGCACGCTGTCGCCGGGTTTTTTGTTCCAGTTGACGAGGGTCGCGTCGGCGACGGATTCGGGCAGGGCGGGGACGGTTACTGCTGTTGTCATGTGGGTTTCCTCATTGTTTGTCCGTGATGCCGAGTGCGTCGCGCACCAGCGCGGCCTGTTCGGCGTTGTGCATTTTCAGGTAGCCAGCGGCGGTTGAAGCCGAGGCGGCGCGGCCGGCGTAATGCGGGCGTTTGCCGCCGGGCAGCGCCGGGGCGAGTGATTCGTAGATTTGCCGCCACGCGCCCTGGTTGCGCGGTTCTTCCTGACACCAGATGATGTCGGCGTTTTTGTAGGGCGCGAGCGCGGCGGCGACGGCTTTTTCCGGGAAGGGATAGAGCTGCTCAACGCGGATAATGGCGACGTCGCGCAGGTTTTCGTCGCGGCGTTTTTGCAGCAGGTCGTAGTAAACCTTGCCGCTGCAAAGGACGACGCGGCGGATTTGGTCGGCAGGCAGCAGTTCGTCCGTCTCGCCAATCACCGTCTGGAAGTGGCCGCTGGCGAGCTCCTGCAAATCGCTGACGGCGAGTTTGTGCCGCAGCAGCGATTTGGGCGAGATGTTGATGAGCGGCTTGCGGAAGTTGCCCAGCACCTGGCTGCGCAGCAGGTGGAAAATTTGCGCCGGGGTGGTCGGCACGCAGACGCGCACGTTGTTTTCCGCGCACAGTTGCAGATAGCGCTCGATGCGCGCCGAGGAGTGCTCCGGTCCCTGCCCTTCGTAGCCGTGCGGCAGCAGCATGGTGAGGCCGCTGTAGCGACCCCATTTGGTTTCGCCGGAGGTGACGAACTGGTCAATCAGCACCTGTGCGCCGTTGGCGAAGTCGCCGAACTGCGCTTCCCAGATGGTCAGCCCCTGCGGTTCGGAGGTGGAATAGCCGTACTCGAAGCCGAGCACCGCCGCTTCGGAGAGGATGGAGTCGATGATGCGCGCCGACGGCTGGCCGTCGTAGAGATGGGCGAGCGCGGTGTAGCTGTCGCCGGTGTTTTGGTCGTGAATGACCGCGTGGCGGTGCGAGAAGGTGCCGCGCCCGCAGTCCTCGCCGGAAATGCGCACCGGATGACCTTGTTCAATCAGCGTCGCATAAGCGAGATTCTCCGCCGTACCCCAATCGAGCGGCTGCTTGCCCGCCGCCATTTCCACCCGCGTGGCGAGCATTTTGGCGACGATGGGGTGTGGCGCGAAACCGGCGGGCGGGGTGAAGATTTTCGCGCCGAGGCGGGTCAAATCGGGCGCCGGATAAGCGGTTTCGACCGGGGCGTCCATGTCCGGCTTGCTGAATACCTTCCACTCGTTCTCCAGCCGGGCATCCGGGCGTGGCGGCTGCGGTCGCGCGACCGAATCGCCCGCTTCCAGACGCTGACGGTAATCCTCCTGCAATTGCTCATAATCGCCCGCGGCAATCACGCCCTCGGCGACGAGGCGTTCGGCATAGACCTGCGCCGGAACGGGATGCTGGCGAATTTTCTTGTACATCATCGGCTGCGTTGCCGCCGGTTCATCCGCCTCGTTATGGCCGAGGCGGCGGTAGCAGACAATATCAATGAAAATATCTTTCTGAAACTCGCGCAAATAATCGGCGGCGAGTTCGGCGGCAAATACCAATGCTTCCGGGTCATCGCCATTGACGTGCAATACCGGCGACTGAATCAATTTCGCCGCATCCGAACAATACATTGCCGAGCGGGTATCCAGCGGATTGGAAGTAGTAAAGCCGATTTGATTATTGACAATAACGTGCAGCGAACCGCCGACACGATAACCGCGTACCTGCGACAATTGCAGCGTTTCCATAATAATGCCCTGACCGGCAAAAGCGGCATCGCCATGAATCATAATCGGCACGGCATAATTGCTGATGGAAAAAACACTCTCCGCATGACGTGCCTCTTGCACCCGCTCCAGCCGCGCGCGCATCGACCCTTGCACCACCGGATTGACAAACTCCAAATGCGACGGATTATAAGCGAGCGACAAACCCACCACGCCGCCTTCCGTACCAACGCTGGACGAAAAGCCCATGTGATACTTCACATCGCCGCTGCGGCCTTCCATCGGCGAATACTTCCCTTCAAACTCATTGAACAAATCCTCAGGGCGCTTGCCAAGAATATTGATTAACACATTGAGGCGCCCCCGGTGCGCCATCGCAATACCAACCTCTTTCGAGCCGTTCTTGCCGAGACGCTGAATGGCATTGTCCAGCAGCGGAATCAAACCGTCGCCACCTTCCAAAGAAAAACGCTTCTGCCCGACGAATCGTTTGTGCAAATACTTTTCCAGACCATCGGCAGCTACGAGCAATTGCAACAATTCCTTCTTGCGCGCCGCCGACATTCCATAACCATTTGCCGCCTGCTCCAGTCTCCTTTGCAACCAGCGACGCTCGTCCGTGTTATGAATATGGGAAAACTCCGCGCCAATATGATGCTTATACGCCTTGTCCAAATAAGCAATAATGTCGCGCAACTTCATGTCGCCGGTGAAAAGCGTTCCGGTATTAAAAGAACGATCCAAATCGGCATCGGTCAGCCCATGCCAGCGATAATCCACATCCGGCACCTCACGCCGTGCGCGCAAATGAATCGGACACAAATCGGCGACCTGATGCCCACGTGCGCGATAGCCGGAAATCAGCGCCAGCACCGCGACCTGCTTGCGGATTGCCTCGCTGTCTGCACCGCCATCGGCCAGCGGCGGCAACTGCGCCAGCGCCTCAAAACGCTCCTGCACCGGCAGGCGCGGTCGCTCGTCCGCCCCGCCCGCGCGTACCTCGTCAAAATAACGGCGCCATTGCGGGGAGACGCTGTCCGGTGCATCCAGATACTGCTCATAAAGCGCCTCAACATAGGCGGCGTTGCCCCCGCTCAACTGCGAAGAAGCCTTTAGATTCTGATAGTTAGCCATACATTACCCCCAAATAAAAAATAACAGGCAGGCGTTATAATACGCAGCGCAGAGTATAAAGACAACGGCAAACTCACGGCAAAAACGCTGAAATCACCAAAAAAACACAGGAAAAAACACAATGACCTGGAACATCCGCACCGCCCGCGCCACCGACCTGCCTGCCATCGTCGCCATTTATAACAGCACCATTGAAAGCCGCGCATCCACCGCCGACCTCGCTCCGGTGAGCGTGGCATCGCGGCAGGCGTGGTTTGCCGCGCACCACGGCAACCGCCCGCTCTACGTCGTCGAAGACACGGACGGCACCATCGCCGCCTGGGGCAGTTTCAGCGACTACTACCCGCGCGCGGCTTACCGCATCAGCGCGGAAATCAGCATCTATGTCGCGCCGGAGCGACGCGGCAGCGGTCTCGGCAGAAAGCTCTTGCAGGAAATGCTGCAACGCGCTCCCGCGCTCGACATCAAAAACGTCCTTGCCGTCATCTTCGCCCACAACGCGGCAAGCATTGCGCTGTTTCAGTCGCAGGGATTCGTCGAATGGGGACGACTGCCGCAAGTATGCGATTTGCAGACGCGCCTTGCCGATATTGTGATTTTGGGGAAGGCGGTGAATTAACGCAGCTACCGAAGCGGCAAAGCGAAGGATGCCAGGCAGATGGCGAGGAGATTACCATCTACACAAACAGACATTTATAGCCATCTACCGAAAGTTTCAGACAAGGCGCGTCGCCGAAGACAGTACGCTTTTGTACGGCGAGGCGACGCAACACCGTATGAGGCTTTCGGTGGATGGCTATGCATCTTTGACGAACGCGACCACCGCCTCACCCTTGCCGATATCCTGCAAGGCGACAAAAACGCGCTTTACCCACTGCTGGACGCGGCATACAAGGCAGAAACCGGCACCGATCCGGCAGACAAAAATCTCGATAAAGACGACCGCGAGCGAATCAAAAACCTGCACGAACAAACCGGTAACTTCTTCTTCGCGGCGGACGGGCTGGTCTTCTCCTACCCGCCCTATGCCGTCGCCCCCTTCGTCGCCGGGCAAGTCGAACTAACCCTGCCCTACGCCCAACTGCGCGGCATTATCAAGGACGCCTATCTGCCGCAGTAAGCTCCGGTACGAGGGTTTTAAGGATGTCAAACGCCGCGGGATGCGGCGTTTTTTGTGGGCGTCATTCAGCGGCGGATGGCGGCACGGTTGCTGCGAGGATTGGGCAGGGCGCAGGCGCTGTTTACAATTGGCCATAACATGATGATTTCATTCGCAGGTTTGGTTAAGGCCTGTTTACCATTCAGCCGTAAACACGCCCAAGCCAATGCGGTTGCGTGGCGACGATTTTGTGAGCTACATCATTAGTTTGTAGGGTGTGTGCCGCAGGCACGCACGCGTTTGCCGATGTCAAAATCCCGC
>NZ_DBHKZK010000071.1:0-24604 GCF_057314735.1 Cardiobacterium sp. | reverse complement strand
ATCCTGCCGTTTTTCGTTTTTTCAAGGGGTTAGACCAATTGTAAACAGCCCCTAGCGCGCAGCGCGTAACTCAATAACGGAACAGGTTCGTCATTCAGTTTGTTGGGTTACGCTCGTACCTCGCTAACCCAACCTACGAACGTGGTTTTGCGGTTATCGCTTGCAAGGCAGCCATTGATGGCGGGTATAAAAAACCGGGAGCGTCGCCCGGCGGGTGTTCGTTTTTTGTAAAGCCGTATGGCGTTATACATACACCTTTCCCGCTTTCGTGTATGTAAATCGGCATTTGGCGAAGGCGATGCGGCGGTTTTGCGGATTGGGCGGTGCGCCAAGGCGCACTCTATGGCGGGTTTTAGAATGTTTTTTAGGCTTTAGTGTAAACCTTAATCTAGGACTTATATTTATTCATAATATCTTGTGCTTGCATATCTAATTCTGGGAATAGATAGCTTTTATTCATTCCATAAGATGTCAATTCATGCAAGATGTTTTTCTTACTCTTAGCTAAAATAGTAAATTTTCCCATAATTAATTCCATATAATCTGCACACTTTATCTTTTCATTATTCATACCAAACAAAAGAAAGGAACCTTGCTGCCTTAAAATGCGAGGATTGGTTAATTTTGCGCGAACACATATAATCTCAGAAAGAGTTATAGGTTTAATGCTAGGTGTAAAATATGGTTTTTCCTTCTTTATATCATTACATAGCTTTGTAATATCTGCTGAGTTATTAAAATTTTTCTCACGCTCAAATATAGAATTAAAAATCTGGCGACATAATTCGTTTATTTCCGGAAAATCTTTCTCTTCTATTGGCTTAATTCCTGAATTAATCGCATTTTTGGTGGTTTGATTAAAGCTACTGAAATCTACATCATCAATAAATTCATTTATATTAAAATATTTATCTCTAAGCGCTATAGCAGATAATATAGAGACAGTATCGCTATCATCATATTTTATTGACTCGTCAGGTATATCTAATATTAGTATTTCCCCATTAGTTTCAGGATTAATATTAATTTTCTCTCCCGTTTCCTTATTTATAAATGATTTTTCTTGGGGCAAGGATGCAAAATATAATGCAACCAAAATATTTGAAGTTAAATCCAATAAGCGTGTTGCATAACCATAATGCTGCAATAAAACTAATTTTTCAAATAAGGTGCTGCTTGAAGAAAAGTAACCTGGACAATATGTTAGAGCATCTTTTATAATTTTGTCTTCATTCTCTATAAGATACTTTTCTCGGTATATTTTGGGGAGCAACCTCCAGCTCTTATCTCCATGCCCCCGGAAAAATCTTGTATGTTCCGGGGCAGGTTCCCCCAATTCAGCAAGAGCGTTTGCCAAATCAGCAACACTATTAATTTCCATATTTTCCTCTTTCGCAAGATTTTAGCTTAGCCCTCACAACTGCTGCAATTCAACAGGTTTCGGTTGAATCGTTGTGCCGCGCTCATGCTGTGTTGGTAATAGATGGATTTAAGTCCGAGTTCGGCGGCGGTGAGGTAGAGCTGGTTGATGTCGCGCGTCGGGGTTTCGGGGTGAATCATGACGTTGATGCTTTGTCCCTGGTCGATGTATTTTTGTCGTTGCGCGGCTTGCTGGATAACGGCGAGTTGGCTGATTTCGGCAAAGGTTTTGTAGATTTCTTTTTCTTCGTCATTGAGGGCTGCGAGGTGTTGTACGGAGCCGTCGTTGAGCAAAATGCTTTCCCAGGTTTTTTCGTTGTCGAGTTTTTTTTCTTGCAGCAGTTTTACCAGGAACGGGTTTTTGTAGGTGGTTTTGATTTTGGCGAGGTCTTTGACGTGGTAGTTGGATTTGAAGGGCTCTACGGACGGCGAGACGCTGCCGAGGATGAAGCTGCTTGATTTGGTCGGGGCGATGCTCATCAGGGTGGTGTTGCGGCGGCCATAGCCTTTGAGCAGTTCGGGTTCGCCGAATTTTTCCGCGAGTGCCTGTGAGGCGGCCAGGGTTTTTTGTTGCAGCAGTTGGAAGATTTCGTTGTTTTTTTGCATGGCGGCGAAGCTGTCGAAGGCGATGCGGTTTGCCTGCAGGTAGCTGTGCCAGCCGAGGACGCCGAGGCCAAGCGCGCGGTGGCGCACGGCAAAGCGGCGGGCGCGGTCAAGGAAGGGGATGTCCGCGCTTTTGTCGATGAATTCGCTCATGACGGCGTCGAGGAATTGGGTGAGGACTTCGGGCGCGTCGGTGTATTTCCATTCGTCGTAGTGGAGCAGGTTCATGGAGGAGAGGCAGCAGACGAAGCTTTCTTCGTCGCTGGCGGGCAGCATGATTTCGGTGCAGAGGTTGGAGGCGTACACGGTCATGTCGCGGTCTTTGTAAACGTCCGGGCGGCCGGCGTTGGCGTTGTCCTTGAAGAAGAGATAGGGGATGCCGGTTTCGGCTTTGCGTCGCAGCACTTTTGCCCAGACGCGGCGTTTTTCGGGGTCGCCCGCTTTCATGGCGTCCAGCCAGGCGTTGCTGATGCAGACGCCGTAGTACATGAGCTGGATGGGGTTGCCTTCGGTGTGGATGTCCAGCCATTCGTCGATGTCGCCGTGGTCGATGTCGATGTAGCCCGCGAATTGGCCTTTGCGCGAGGTGCCTTGCGAGATGACGTCGATGATGGTGTCAAACAGTTTGCTGAAGTTGAAGCTGCCGTCGGATTTGCCGTTGTTGCTGATGTCGCTGCCGCGCGGGCGGATGGCGCCGAAGTAGGCGCTGGTGCCGCCGCCGATTTTGCTCATCATGCCGACTTCGGCGGTGGTGCGCATGATGTCGTAGATGGAGTCGTCGATGTAGCTGCCAAAGCAGGAGATGGGCAGGCCACGGCTGAGGCCGAAGTTGGACCAGATGGGCGAGGAGAGCGAGTAGTAGCCGCGCGCCATGTAGTGATGGAAGCGCGCGGCGAAGGTGTCGTCGTTGAGGATTTTGCCGGCGTGCGCGGCGATGGCGCGGATGCGGTCTTCGGGGGTGGTGCCGTCCAGGAGGTAGCCGCGCTGGAGGAAGAGGCGGCTGTCTTCGGTAAGCCAGGCGAAGTCGGGGCGGGTGGGTGCGGTGTGGGTCATGGGTGTGTTCCTTGATGTTGTCGGGTGGACGGCGTTCCGGGTGCCGGGTGGTTCGGTATTGGTTTACATACACTTGAGCGCTCAAGGTGTATGTAAACAGGTTGGGTTCGGTCGTTTGGGTTTTGTCGCGCTGCGGATGGTTTGCTGCCCCCACCCCAGCCCTCCCCCACGGGGAGGGAGCAGTTCGTCTGTTGTACATACACCTGAGCGCTCAAGGTGTATGTAAACAGGCTGGGGCGATGGGCGGATCAGCAGCGAGGTTTGCGAGCTAGGGGGTGTTTGCAATTCGGCGGATAAGCCCCCCTCTCTTTGGGAGAGGGGTTGGGGTGAGGGCTGTAATTGATTGAAAAAATCGGGATTTCGGCTCATCAATAATATTGCTTACCCCCTCCCCGACCCTCCCCCGCTGCGGGCTTCGCCCTGCAGGGGAGGGGGCAGTTCGATTGTTATACATACACTTGAGCGCTCAAGGTGTATGTAAATAGCCGCCGGGAATGGTTTTAGAAGAGGTCATCCGCCGTAATTTGTTTGATTTTTTTGCTGTAGTCAGTGCTGCGTTTGTAGAAGAAGTCGTGCTCTTTACCGGAGAGGATTTCGATGTCGAACCACTCGGTTTCGCGCAGTTTTTTCGGGTCAACGAGGTAGGGCGCGTTGATGCCGAGGATTTCCAGCGAGTTGTTGTAGCGGTTGGTGATGTAGTTTTCCACGGTGTCGAGGGTGATGAAATCCAGGTCGCCGTCTTCAAAGATCCAGCGGAGGATGCCGCGTTCGGCTTCGAGCGCGTGGTCGGCGAGTTTTTTCAGTTCGTCGTAGAAGTCGGGGGTAAACAGGCGCGGGTGTTCGTCGCGGATGATGCCGTAGAGGGCGATACCAAAGCGGCCGTGGATTTCTTCTTCTTTCGAGGTCGCTTCTACCGCATTCGATATGCCTTTGAACAGGTTGCGGTGTTTGTTGAACGACATGATGATGAGGAACTGGCCGAAGAGCGAGATATGCTCCACAAACAGCGAGAACATGACCAGCGACAGCACGAAGCGCTCGCGGCCAATGTCCTTGTCGCGCATGAAGTCTTCCATGTATTCGATGCGCCGCATCAGCGCCGGGTATTCGCGGATTTGGCTGAACATTTCGTTCATGCCGAGTTTTTCGAGGAGGAAGGAGTAGGCGTCCTTGTGGCGGATTTCGCTTTCGGCAAAGGTGCCGCCGACGTCGTCGATTTCCGGCTTGGGAAAGTAGCGGTAGAGGTCGCCCCAGAAGCGCTTGACGCTCACTTCCACCTGCGAGATGGCGAGCATGGCGCGGGTGAGCGCGGTGCGCTCTGCCGGGGTGATGACGGTTTTGTAGTCCTGGATGTCGCCGGTGAAGTTGAATTCGGTGTGCAGCCAGTAGGAATGGCGGATGGCGTCCTTGAATTCGAGCAGTTCCGGGTATTCGTAGGGCTTGATTTGCAGGCGGTGTTCAAAGAGGTTGCGGGTCATGGCGGGCGTCCGGGCGGGTGGAGACAAAGGAAATCCCGCCAAACCAGAGACGGCGGGTCAATTTTTAAGTAAAAACGGCAGCTCATTTTAGGAGGATTTTGGGGGGCAACAAAGGCGAAGGTTTACCCTTTTTCGTTTCTCATTGGCTTAGCAGGGATTTCTAGTACTGGTGTATTTCAGCGTTCCAAACGGCATAAAAACACTATAT
Organism: Cardiobacterium sp.; assembly: GCF_057314735.1. Lineage (NCBI taxonomy): Bacteria > Pseudomonadati > Pseudomonadota > Gammaproteobacteria > Cardiobacteriales > Cardiobacteriaceae > Cardiobacterium > Cardiobacterium sp. The sequence continues at coordinate 19,843 of NZ_DBHKZK010000071.1, read as the reverse complement.
GTTGTGGTGTATTCGGTAACTGTTTGTAACGCCATTTGCTAACCCCCCGTTTTGCCAAGATGACGTTGTGTGGTGGATTTACCACATCCGCACACGCCCGAAAATTCCCTGCCGCCGCTGTATAATCCGCCGCCTCATTCATACCGGAGCAAACCATGTCCCACGTCCTTATCATCGGCGCCGGAGGCGTCTCCAACGTCGTCGTCCACAAATGCGCGCAGGCAAAAGACGTCTTCAGCCAAATCACCCTCGCCAGCCGCACCGTCGCCAAATGCGAGGCGATTGCCGCCGCTGTCCACGCCAAATACGGCGTCAAAGTCGCCACTACGGCGGTGGATGCCGACAATGTCGCCGAACTTACTGCGCTGATTGAGCGCATCAAGCCTGACCTCGTCCTCAACGTCGCCCTGCCGTACCAGGACCTGCACATCATGGACGCCTGCCTCGCCACCGGCGTCGATTACCTTGACACCGCCAACTACGAGCCGCCGGAAGAAGCCAAATTTGAATACAAATGGCAGTGGGCGTATCACGACCGCTTCAAGGAACGCGGCATCATGGCGCTGCTCGGCAGCGGCTTCGATCCGGGCGTGACCAACGTTTTCACCGCCTACATCAAAAAACACCTGCTCGACGAAATTCACGAACTGGACATCATTGACGCCAACGCGGGCGACCACGGCCTGCCCTTTGCCACCAACTTCAACCCGGAAATCAACATCCGCGAAGTCACTGCCGAAGCCAAACACTGGGAAAACGGCGGCTGGCAAATCACCCCGCCGCTCTCGCACAAGCGCGTCTTCGATTTCCCGCAAATCGGCGAAAAAAACATCTACATGATGTATCACGAAGAACTCGAATCACTCGTCAAACATTATCCGGAAATCAAAACCGCGCGCTTCTGGATGACCTTCTCCGACAATTACCTCAATCACCTCAAAGTATTGGAAAACGTCGGCATGACCTCCATTGAACCCGTCATGTATGAAGGCAAAGAAATCATCCCCATCCAGTTCCTCAAAGCCGTATTGCCCGACCCCGCCTCACTCGGCCCGCGCACCAAAGGCAAAACCTGTATCGGCTGCGTCGCCAAAGGCATAAAAGACGGCAAAGAAAAAACCGTTTACATCTATAACATCTGTGACCACGAAGCCTGCTACGCCGAAGTCGGCTCACAGGCCATTTCCTACACCACCGGCGTCCCGGCAATGATTGGCGCGATGATGATGCTGCAAGGCAAATGGCATCAGGCGGGCGTCTATAACATGGAGCAATTCGACCCGGATCCGTTCCTCGACGCACTCGCCGCCTACGGCCTGCCGTGGGAAGTGAAAGAACTATAAAGCGATTCATCCGGTGGGGCTTGCCCCACCATTTTTTATTAAGGAGACAACCTATGGCAAAAAGAAAAAGCGATATGGAAGACATGATAGAACTCGCCGCCAAAATGCCGTGCTGACTGAATAGTATTTTGGTAGTTATCAGCTATGTTGTACTTCACTATTACGCTATCCGACCCAATATGCCTACACTAACGGAAACGAGTCAAGTTGTCGCCTCCATTTGGCAAAGTCCCGCCATTTTTGGCCAATATCTAGTGCCGTTTATTTTCATATTGGCGGCGGTAATCCCGCTAATCAAACAGACACGCAAAAAGAAATAACAAAACCATGAGTACCTTCCAAAACGCCGCCTACGAGCGCTATATGGGCGGCTGGAGCCGCGCCGCAGGCGAATCATTCCTTGACTGGCTCGCGCTGCCGCCCGGACTGCGCTGGCTCGATGTCGGCTGCGGCAGTGGTGCCTTTACCGCGCTGCTCGCTGAACGTACCGCCGCGGCAGAACTGCACGGCCTTGACCGCGAACCCGCGATGCTCACCCATGCCCGCGACCGTCTGCGCGAAAGCGTACAACTGCACGAAGGCGATGCCACCGCCCTGCCCTTCGCCGCCGCCCGCTTTGACGTCGCGGTGATGCCGCTGGTGATCGTCTTTATTGACGACCCCGGCCGCGCCGTCGCCGAAATGCGGCGCGTCGTCCGCCCCGGCGGCACGGTGGCCACCTACATTTGGGACTTGCCGCAAGGCTTCCCGTACTACACCGCCTTCGCCATCCTGCGCGACCTCGGCGTCCTGCCCGACCGCGCCGCCGCAGACGAAAGCACCGCGCTGCCGCAATTGCAAGCGTTGTGGCAACGCGCCGGACTGCAAGACGTCGCTACCGCCGCCTTTACCGTGCGCCAGCGCTACCCGGATTTTGCCGCCTACTGGCAGGCCTTGCAGGACAGCGCCAGCATCGGCGAACGCTTCGCCGCCCTGCCGGAAGCGGCGCGGCAAAACGTGCGTGATGCGCTACGCGACCGTCTGCCCGTCGCCGCTGACGGCAGCATTACCCTTGCCGCCCGCGCCCATGCGGTACGCGGGGTTTGTCCATAAATCCACGCAGGCATAAAAATTTGGTGGCGCTTCCGATTCAGCGATTCTTTGCCAGCACGGTATAGCCGTCAACCGCGCCAATCGCCGCCTTGACCTGCCAGCCGCTGCCTTTGGCGGCGGGGACGGGCTCGCCGCTTTTGGCATCATAAAGTTCGCCGAGGATGATTTCGCGGTTGCCGCCCGGCTGGATGATTTCGATGCTGTCGCCGCTTTTGAAATGGTTTTTTGCCTCGATGGTGGCCAGTCCGGTTGCGGCATCGTAGGCGATGACTTCGCCGACGAACTGTTGCGTGGCGGCATTGGAGGTGCCGCTGGCGTAGTTTTGCTGCGCCTTGATTTGGCGGCGGACGAAGAAGCCGTCGGTGTAGCCCCGGTTGGCCAGTCCTTCCAGTTTGGCGTTGAGCGCCGGGTTGAATGCGCGCCCGGCGTAGGCGTCGTCAATCGCCTGGCGGTAGAGTTGCGCGGTGCGTGCGGCGTAGTAGAAGGATTTGGTGCGCCCCTCGATTTTCAGGCAATCGACACCGATGCGCACCAGCGCGCCAACGTGCTCGATGGCGCGCAGGTCGCGGCTGTTCATGATGTAGGTGCCGTGTTCGTCTTCGGTGATTTCCATGTATTCGCCGGGGCGGTTTTCTTCTTCGAGGTAATAGACGCCGTCGGCGAGCGGGTGGCGCTCGCGGGTGTCGGTGAGGCCGGTGAGTGCCTCCGGGCTGAAGATAAGGTCGGGCGTGGGGATGAATTCGCCTTCTTCTTCTTCGCTGGAGCCGTGGGTTTTGTATTTCCAGCGGCAGGCGTTGGTGCAGGTACCCTGGTTGGGGTCGCGGTTGTTGAAGTAGCCGGAGAGCAGGCAGCGGCCGGAATATGCCATGCACAGCGCGCCGTGGACGAAGACTTCCAGCTCCATTTCCGGGCAACGCTGGCGGATTTCTTCGATTTCTTTGAGCGAGAGTTCGCGCGAGAGGATGACGCGGCTGATGCCGTTGTTTTGCCAGAATTTGACGGTCGCCCAGTTGACGGTGTTCGCTTGCACGGAAAGGTGAATCGGCAGCGCCGGGTAGGCGTTTTTCACGGTCATGATGAGGCCGGGGTCGGACATGATGAGCGCATCCGGGGCGGCGGCGATGGCGGGGGCGAGGTCGCGCAGCGCGGTATCGAGTTTGTAGTTGTGCGGCTGGGTGTTGACGGTGAGGTAGAACTGTTTGCCGAGCGCGTGTGCTTCGCTGATGCCGTCTTTCAGGTTGTCGTCGGTGAATTCGTTGCCGCGCATCCGCAGGGAATAGCGCGCCGAGCCCGCGTAAACGGCATCCGCGCCATAGGCGAAGGCGTAGCGCATGGTTTTCAGGGAGCCGGCGGGGGCAAGCAGTTCGACGTGTCGCATGGGAAATTTGGGTATAAAAAACGGGCGCGCATTATAGCGGGTTTCCGCGCGTTCCCTACGCCAACCACGCGGTATTGCCGCTTCTGTGGCACAATGTCGCCCGTTTTGGTTCTCGCCAAAGCGGTTTTAGTTTTTAATCAGGAGTTATTTATGACAAAACGCATGAATGTCGAAAGTTTTAATCTCGACCACACCAAAGTCAAAGCGCCTTATTTGCGTCTGGCGGACAAAAAACAGGGGGAGAATGGCGATGTCATTTACAAATACGATTTGCGTATCTGCCAACCCAACAAAGACCATATGGAAATGCCTGCGCTGCATTCGCTGGAACATTTAATGGCGGAATTGTCGCGCAATCATAACGCGCACGTAGTGGATATTTCGCCGATGGGCTGCCAGACCGGTTTTTATGTCTCGCTCCTCAACGAGCCGGATTATCAAACAGCGCTGAATCTGATTGAAGAAACGTTAAAAGACGTATTGAATGCAACCGAAGTACCCGCCTGCAATGAAGTACAATGCGGCTGGGCGGCAAGCCACAGTTTGGAAGGCGCGAAAGCATTGGCAAAGCGCCTGCTGGATCATCGTAGTGAATGGGAAACCATTTTTGCCTGATTGACAGGCCATCGTTGCCAATAAAAAAGCGGAGTAGCTTGCAAGCACTCCGCTTTTTTATTGCCTGTAGTCTTAATTCAAAGCGAGGAAGAATTGATGCAGTCGCTCCAGTTGTGCATACGTTTGAGCAGTATCTCCTTCATTATCGACAATAAAATTTGCACGCTGTAAACGTTCCGCACGTGAAATTTGTGCCGCGATAATAGCAGCGATTGCAGCTTGTTGCTGTTGATCGCGCTGGCTGCCACGTTCCAGTTGTGTTCTTTCAGAAACATCGACAGCTAATACCACATCACATAATGCATCCAGCCGATTCTCCAAAAGTAGCGGCGCGCTTAAAATTCGATACGGTTGCCGCGGCGCACGCTCCAGCTCTTGCAACAAGCGCTCGCGAATGCGTGGCTGCATAATGGTATTCAAACACGCTCTGGCATCATCATTCACGAAAGCCCGTGTACGTAGCGTGGCACGATTCAGATTGCCATCATCCTGCAAAACGTCATTGCCAAAAGCGGCAGCGAGTTCCTGCAATACGGGAGAGCCTTTGGTAACCACCTTTCGCGCAATCACATCCGCATCAATAACAGAAACAGCACGAGCGGTAAACCAGTCGCTACATAAAGACTTGCCACTGGCTATACCGCCCGTTAACCCAATAATCATGGTTTACAGAGAAAGTCCGGTCAATTGTGCAATTTCACCACCATACATAAATGTCAACCAGCCTGCGATTGCCAAATAAGGACCAAAGGCCATAGGAACTCCTCGCCCAATCCGGTTGATAATGGCAAAAATCAATCCCGTAACTGCGGAAAAAAATAGAATAAATGGCAACATGACAATACCTTGCCAAGCACAAAGCAAAGCCAGCAATTTGAAGTCACCGTACCCCATTCCTTCTTTTCCCATAATCAGGCGGAACAACCAGTAAACGGACCATAGAACCAAATATCCAACTATGACTCCGATGACACTACTGCGCAAACTGATAAAAAGACCATTATCAATACAACCTGCCAGAATACCTAACCAAAGCAAGGGAAGCGTCAAAGAATCTGGCAATATCTGATTTTCCGCATCAATAAAAATAAGTGCCAATAATCCCCATGTTAGCAACAACGCAAACCCCAATTGCCATGGTTCAGGGTATTTTAAAACAACCAAAATACTTGCCGCAGCACACAATAATTCTACCAGTAAATAACGTATAGAAATTTTAGTACCACAACTAGCACATTGTCCACGCTGTAATAAATAGCTGATAACAGGGATGTTTTGCCAAAAATGAATCTGTGCCTTACATTCGGGACAATGCGACCCTGGTAACATCAAGTTAAAAGTTTCAAGCTGTCTATATGGGTTATTTTCGGATTTTTCCTCATCTTCATCAGGGTTATTTAAGGTTTCCCAGGCATAAAAATTTTCCTCTCTTTGAAACATTACAGGCAATCTGTAAATAACCACATTAAGAAAGCTGCCTACCATCAAACCAATGATACCAACTAGTAGTATTCCAATTGGTGTGTGAAAAATCATGGAATTTATAACCATTAGAACAATTGTCCCAAATTGAAGATTGGCAGATACATGGCAATAATCAAACCACCAACAACAATTGCCAAGAAAGCCATAATAGCAGGCTCAATCATCGCTGTTAAATTATCAATACGCCAATCAAGTTCTTCTTCATAATAAGTCGCTACCCGACCCAGCATTTCACCCAAATTCCCGGATTCCTCACCAATTGCGGTCATCTGAACGGCAATAGTAGGGAAGAGTCCGGTATTCTTCATGGCAAAACTCATTTGCTGCCCGTTTTGTACGTCATCACGAATCTCGTAAACAGCTCGTTCATATAAAACACTACCAGTAGCAGGAGCTGTAGCCTGCAAACCACGCATCAAGGGAACGCCAGCATTAAACAGGGTTGACATTGTGCGTGCGAACCGGGCATTTGCACCACATTTTAATATCCCTCCGATTAGAGGTGTCTTGAACATGACAATATTTGTTTTTTCTTGTACATTTTTGTTTCGACGCTTGATATAGAAAAAAGCATACCCAAGAAATATTAGGGCAATCAAAAAATACATTCCTTTCTTTACCATAAAGTCCGATATAGCAACTACCATTAGTGTCAATCCTGGCAGCTGACCACCGTTAGAAGTAAAGAATTCGGCAAATACAGGAATAACCTTAATTAGAAGTACCGCAGTAACAATAACAGCAAAAATCATTACTATTGACGGATATGTTAAGGCTTTTTTAATTTTCTTCTTGGTGGCCTCTCCCTTTTCCAAGTTAAGAGCGATATTATCCATGGTGGATTCAAGCATACCAGCATCTTCACCTGCTGCAATAAGGCTTGTATAGAGATCGTCAAATTGCAATGGGTGTGCACGCATTGCTTCTGCTAACGTAGCACCATTTTGGATACGCTCATAAAGATCAAAAACCATTTCACGCATAGCTAAAGGCTTCTCGATACTCTCTCCCACCAAATCGAGAGCTCGCAATACTGGCATACCTGCACGTAACATAGTCGCCATTTGTCGCGTAAAGAATAAAATATCTTTGCTTTTTATTTTTCCTTTAGACTCGAACAAAGGTTTAGGCTTTTCTTTGACGGTAACGTTAATAAGTCCCTGTTTTGCCAAGAATGCCTTTAATACTGCATCATTTTTAGCGTCATTTTCGCCAGAAATCTCCTTTCCCAGCTTGTTTTTGCCTTTCCATTGATAGGTCTTCAATTCTTTTTTGGTTTCCATAACTTCCTCTTAAAATATCAGTCTGTTGTTACACGCAAGACTTCCTCAATACTAGTAAGTCCTTGACGTACTTTGTTTAATGCTGACTGGCGTAAATCCCAGTAGCCCTCTTTTTGACATTGCTCTGCAATGTCTGCAGCGGATGCATTTTGCAAAATCATATCCGATAACGATTCAGAAATTGGAACGACTTGATAAATCCCCGCACGCCCGCGATAACCTTGATAACTGCATCGTTCACAACCTTTAGGAGCATAAATGCGTAATTCATCAATTTCATCTTCTGCAAATCCTAGTGCAATTAATTCATCATGACTATGTCTTCGATCACGTGTCTTGCAATGACTGCATAACCTTCTCGTCAGACGTTGCGCCATAATTAAATTCACACTTGCTGCAATGTTATAAGAGGGAATACCGATATTGACCAAGCGGGCAATGGTCTGTGGCACATCGTTAGTGTGTAGTGTAGAAAGAACCAAGTGTCCCGTTTGTGCTGCCTTGACAGCGATTTCGCCAGTCGTAATATCTCGAATTTCCCCTACCATGATGATATCTGGATCTTGTCGCAAGAAAGCCTTCAATGCGGCAGCAAAGTCCAATCCAGTTTTTGTATTCACGTTTACCTGGTTAATTCCGGGCAAGTTAATTTCTACCGGATCTTCTGCTGTTGAAATATTAACCGTTGGTTTATTTAAAATTGATAAACCTGTATAAAGAGATACTGTTTTCCCTGAGCCTGTTGGACCAGTTACCAATACTAAACCTTGAGGCTTATTTATGGCATTTAAATAATGTTGTTTTTGATCAGGCTCAAACCCCAATACATCGATATTCAATTTAGCGGCAGAACTATCAAGTATACGTAAAACTATTTTTTCTCCCCACAATGTAGGAAGCGAGCTAACCCGAAAATCTATAGCCTTAGTTTCAGAAACTTGCAGTTTAATGCGACCATCTTGTGGGACACGTTTTTCAGCAATATCTAGATTTGACATAACTTTGAGACGCGCCGTAATCCGGTTGGCAATACTGGGGGGAGGTGCTGCAACTTCCTGCAACACACCGTCTCGGCGGAATCGTACTCGATAAGTATTTTCATAGGGCTCAAAGTGTAAGTCTGAAGCACCTGTGCGGATCGCATCCATCAACATACCAGATACGAAACGGACAACTGGTGCTTCTTCCTCATTTGCACCAATATTTCCTAATGCTTCACTAATAGCATCAAGATTTTTTTCTTCATCATCCTCATCGAAGACGCTTTCCATGCCGCCTACACCAGCATAGTGATCTTCAATGAGTGCTTCGATCACTCCAACATCAGCTATAATGGGCTCAACTGAAGTAAATTTCCCTTGATATTTAAACTCCTCTAACATAATACGGTTAGAAGGATCAAAAGTTGCTATAAACAATCGACCACCATTCGCATAAATTGGCAAAGCCATATGTTTGCGTACAACAGTCTCCGGGAATTGCGCGGTTAGTTCACGACGAATATCTATTTCACGCAACATAACTTGCGGTAGATTATAAACTTCCCGATTAATTTGCGACAGTCGCACCCCATCTAACAGGCCATCACTTAGTAATTGCTGCAAAAAACTGCCACGCTTTTTTTGGGCACTAATCTGGACTTCTCTGATTTGTTCTGGTGTGCAAATTTTATGCTGCACCATATAACTAATTAAAGGATCATAATCACTCATGCATTAACCTTCCTGTTTTCTGCAAACATTTTAATAAAATTGTTCAGTATTTGATGGCCGCATTCTGTCAAGAACGATTCAGGATGAAATTGAACCCCTTCCATCATAAGAGAGACATTTCGCATTCCCATAACTACTGGTTCGGCTCCATCCTGAGTCCAGGCAGTCATCACAAATCCCTTGGGCAACTGTTGGGGTGAGACTGTCAGGGAGTGATAACGTACTACTTGCAGAGGATTTGGCAACTTGTGAAACAAGCCCTCATTCAGATGGAAAACACTTGATATTTTTCCGTGCATTACAGTTGGCGCATGAGTCACTTTGCCCTCAAATACATACGCCATACACTGATGCCCCAAGCAAACACCTAGCATAGGGATGTGTCCGGCAAATGTGCGAATAATCGTGTTGGTGTCTTGTGCCTCTGCCGGAGAGCAGGGCCCCGGCCCAATCACGATGTATTTTGGTGACAGGGTGCGTACTTGCTCAATCGAAATTTCATCATTACGATAGACGGCAACGTCAAGCCCCAGTTCAGCAAAGTACTGAACGAGGTTGTATGTAAACGAATCGTAATTATCAATCATCAGTAGCACAGGTAATCCTTGCCTTTTCTAAACAAATTGCAATTATAACACCATCTTTTGCGCAAATGTTACACTTTGACCAAGAGCCTGCTTTTTTTTTGCATCGGCAACCTTATAAAGAAAACAGATATCTCATTGATATATTTACATTTAATCACGGTTTTTTTTGTGCCCATGCTTATATCCCTCAAGAAAAAACACATAGAAAAACAAATAATTACGCTCCTTTTCGACTATTCAGTTTCTCTGGGCAGCGGAAGGGAGAGTTTGCCAGCGTGAGGCAGGCTGTTCTCCAGTACGACCTTACCCCAGCTCCCGCGCGGTTACTCAACGCGCACTATTTAAATGAAATCCTGCTAGGTCTGTTACCATTCGATGAACCGGCGCCTTCGGTTTTCATCCAATACCTGCACTCACTTCAGCAAGCAGACGAAAGTGCCTTGCGCAGGCTTGAATATGCGTTGCTTGCCCACTTGGGTCTGTTCCCGGAAATTACACAAGAGGCATCTTTTTATCAACTTGATTTCAAAGGAAATAATGCCATATTTGTACCTTCGTCCAGTGGATATGGCAAGGGAAGCGTAGAACAGCTATCAAGCGGAGTAACAGACTGGGAAAGCCCTGAAATACGCAAACTGCTGCAATCGCTGGTGCGCTTTCATAGCGGGCGGCGGGCGCATACCAAAGAAACTGCAGTCGCACTAAAATCGCTTCTGCACGGTCCATCAAAATCCTCCCTCACAAAGGAAAAAACGCAATAAAGTTGCAGCGATGCAAATGTTTATGTATTATTCGCGCCCTTCATTTTTCGTGTTCGGAGAACATAATTATGTCCAAGACATTTACTGCCAAGCCCGATGCGCTTGAGCGCGACTGGTATCTGGTTGACGCCACAGGCAAAACACTGGGACGCCTGGCCAGTGAAATCGCCCTGCGTCTGCGCGGCAAGCACAAACCTGAATATACCCCCAACATTGACACCGGTGACTACATTATTGTGGTCAATGCAGCAAAGCTGAGTGTTACCGGCAAGAAGCGTAGCGACAAAGTTTACTACCGCCACACCGGTTATATTGGCAACATGAAAAGCACTACCTTTGATGAAATGCAAGCCAGAAATCCTGGCAAAGTTCTTGAAATTGCAGTAAAAGGTATGTTGCCCAAGGGACCGCTAGGTCGTGCCATGCTGAAGAAACTGAAAATCTATGCCGATGGTGAGCACCAACACATCGCTCAACAGCCGGTTGCCCTGGAAATTTAAGGATTAGTCATGTCAGAACAATACTACGCTACCGGTCGTCGCAAAACTTCATCTGCCCGCGTATTCCTGCGCCGTGGCAGCGGTAATATTATCGTCAATCAAAAACCGCTGGATGCATACTTTGGGCGTGAGACTGCCCGTATGGTAGTGCGTCAACCGCTTGAAGTTGTCGATATGAAAGAGAACTTTGACTTTTATATTACAGTCAGCGGTGGCGGTACTACCGGACAGGCCGGCGCAATTCGCCACGGTATCGCTCGTGCTCTGCGTGCGTATAGCGAAGAATTGCGCGCACCGCTGCGCAAAGCAGGTTTCCTAACCCGCGACGCGCGTGAGGTTGAACGGAAAAAGGTTGGTTTGCACAAAGCTCGTCGTGCAACCCAATTTTCAAAACGATAATTTTTGTCCCTTCTCTATCAAGCCGGTTTCTGACCGGCTTTTATTTTGGATTTCAACCCTGTGCAGAATTGTCACAAAATGGCTTCGTGGTTCGTCTTTCCCTGTAAAAAATTACTGTATGGACGCTATAGGCTGTTTGTAATTCAGCCGTGAGGCTTTGTAGGTTGGGCTAGATGCAGCCGTACCAAACAACGGGATATATCGGTATTCGGCTTGTTGGGTCTCTCGCTGTGCGAGCTGTTCCAGTTGCTCACGCCTCGCTAACCCAACCTACGAACAAAATCATCGTGTTATGGCCAATTGTAGACAGCCTTAATACGGTTCTACCGTTCCCGCACATTCGCGTAGCGGACACCTGTCAACATATTGATTATATTATAAATTATTTTAGTGTGTCCCGAGATGTATGCTGAGAACCTGTTCAAAATCTTTTGAGCAGCAATCCTATCCCAAGAAAGCCAAGCATATGAATTGCAAGCTGGTATTGAGCTTGCGTTCGCAGTTCTTCCACAACCGCCGGTTTTTCTCCAACCAGGCAAAACTGCGCTCTACTACCCAACGCTTCGGCATCACTTTGAACCGGTGCAATTCACTGCGTTTGGCAATCTGTACTTCCACTTCCCTGCCCAGCGCTGCCACCACCCCTTCGGCAAACGGCTTGCCCGTATAGCCGCCGTCGCATAATAACACCGCCTTCACTTCCGTCAGGTTTCCCTTGCTCCCTTGCAGCATCTGCAAAGCGCCGTTGCGGTCGGTGACATCTGCTGTCGTCACCGCTATCGCGTGCGGCAGTCCTTGGGTATCCACCGCGATATGCCGCTTGATACCGGATACCTTCTTGCCTGCGTCGTAGCCCTTCTCCCGCGCGCTGTCGGTGTTTTTGACACTTTGTGCATCCACTATCAGGAATGTGGTTGCAGCTTTACGTTTTGTTTTTTCCCGTGTCGCGCTGACCAGATTTTTTTAATGCCTGCTCAAGCAGGCTGCCACCCTCACGGGGTTCGCTCCAGATGCGGAAATAGGAATAGGCAGTAGTCTATTTGGGGAAGTCGCCGGGCAATGCACGCCACTGGCAGCCAGTGCGCAACAAGTAGAGGATGGCGCAGAAGGCTTCATAAAGGTCTATGTGCCGTGGCCTGGTTTTTTGACGTGCGCTTTCCAGTAATGGACGGATGTGTTCGAACTGTTCGCGACTAATATCGCTGGGGTATGCTTTTCTCATCCCGCAATGTTCTTATGTCTTACTGAGATTATAAACAGGCTCTGAGACTTTCGGTGTATCGCTATACTCTGTTGTTGGGTTACGCGCTGCGCGCTAACCCAACCTACGCGCAAAATCATCGTGTTATGACCAATTACTATCGTTCGGGCGGTTACGGACTTCGTCCTAACCGCCCCTACGGGCTTTGCCCTGCAGGGGGAGAGATTCAAATTGTAAACAGCTCCTAGAGGCTGTTTGCAATTTGAAAAATCCCCCTCCCTTGCAGGGCGAAGCCCGCAGCGGGGGAGGGTCGGGGAGGGGGTGAACGATATGGCTCATGAACTGAAATTACTGTTTTTCAAGGGTTTTACTACCCCCACTCCAGCCTTCTTTCTTGCTTCGCAAGCAATGCTTGTCGCTGCGCGAGCTGTCCCAGTCCCACAGGGACTGGAACAGCTCGCGCAGCGAGAGAGGGGGCATATTGGCTGTTTCCCCAGCTTTCAGTTCCCTACACAAACATACGGAAAAATCTGATTCCCCCAAGATTTTGAACAGGTTCTAAGGGGTAATGTCACCGCGGCTGCCGTGGAAGCCGATGTGTTCCAGTTCGGTCGTATTGGTGACGGAGCCGGCGATTTCTTCGGCGTTGCTGCCGTAGAGGACGGCGCGGTATTCCATCGGGGCATGGCCAGTGGCGCTGGCGCTGCCGACAAAGCCCGCTTTGTCGGCGCTGCTTTGCAGCTGTACCGGATGCAGGGAAATGGTGCCGTAGCGGCTGAGACCGTTGATGCGCCCTTCGCCCAGTCGCGTAAAGAAATCAATGTCATAGGTGAGGGTGCCGCGTTCGTTACGGTCGAATGCGATGCCGCTGTAGGTTGCCTTGCCACTTTGCGGGATTTGGCTGACCAGGGTGTTGATGCCGTAGTCATCGCTGTAGGCGAAGCCCTGGCTGGGCGCATGGCTGGTGACAACGCCGCTGCGGAAGCCTTGGTAGCTGCGCACCGTGGTTTGGTAGTGTCTGCCGGTTTTGAGGTAGCTCACGTCGCCGGAGAGGGTGGCGAAACCCGCAGGCAGGCTGCGGAAGTCGCTGCGCGAGATGCTACCGTCAAACGAGGCCAGGGTGGCGTTGCCTGCGGTGATGCGCAGCGGTTCGACTTTGTCGCGGCCATTCCAGATGGGTGGATAGGCGCTTGTTTTGCTCGCTGCGAATGCACGCTGTTCGTCGGCATCGAGGGGGCGGTTGGCGGCGGTATTGGTTGGCGCGGCGGGGCGGCTGGTGTTGTTTGTCGGGCTCGTGCGGCGGTTGTCCGTCGGGTTTTGGGGTGTTGTCGGGGTGGAGGTGGACGGGCGACTGGTGTTGGTGTTCGCGGGCGGGTTGTCCGCGACGGGGGCGTCGCCACCACCGCCACCGCAGGCGGCGAGAATGAGCGGTAGTAGCGTCAGTACCAGGGTTTTGGACGGTAAGGTGTTCATGGTTTCTCCTTGGGTTTGGGTTGAGGGCAGGCAGTGCCCGCAGGGGATTATCAGGTTTTTTGTCTGCGCCTGCCACCAGCGCATCGGCCTCGTTCAGCTTGCTTCGCGGATAACGCCCGCATCAATGTGCAGCCGCTGGTGGTCGGCAAGCGCGGGCGGCAGTTCGAGGCCGCCGTCAATGTGGGTGATGTAGAGTTGTGAGTCGCTCGCAGCGAGGAAGTGCAGCAGTTTTTGTTGGCGGTTGTGGTCGAGTTCGGCGGCGATGTCGTCAATGAGGATGATGGGCGCGGTGCCGCTGTCAGCGGCAATCAGCCGGGTTTGCGCGAGGATGAGCGCGCAAACGAGGGTTTTTTGTTGGCCGCGCGAGTAGTGGTGCGCGATGTCGCGGCCGCCGGCGAGGTAGCGGATGTCGGCGCGGTGGATGCCGTCGCGGGTGTGTTTCAAAAGCGCGTCGCGTTCGTTGTTGGCGTCGAGCAGGGCGGCGAGTGGTTGTTCTGCCGCCCAGCCGCGCTGGTAGTGGAGCTGGATGCGGTCAAAGCCGCCCAGTTCGGCATGGTAGGTGTTGAGTGTTTCTTCGAGTTTGGCGAGGTACGCGCAGCGCTGCGCGTCGATTTGTTCGCCGCTTTCGCCGAGCAGTTGGTTCCAGGGGGCGAGGTCTGATGCGCGCCAGTTCCGCCGCAGGGCGGCATTGCGGTTTTTCAGTGCGTAGTTGTAGCGCTGCCAGGCGGGAAGGAAGGCGGGGTCGTGGTAGTAGAGGCCGTAGTCGAGGTAGCGGCGACGGCGTTCGGGCCCCTGGTCGATGAGGGCGAAGTTGTCGCTGTTGATGATTTGTACCGGGGTGAGGGCGGCAAGCGCGGCGAGGTTTTTCAGGTTTTGTCCGTCCAGGCGCAGGCGGCTGTCGCGTGCGCTTTTTTCGATGCCGAGCAGATGCTCTGCGCCGTTTTTTTCGATGCGGGCGATGAGGCGGAAATAGGGCTGCTCGTGGGCGATGAGGTGGCGCGTCTGGTTTTCGCGGAAGCTTTTGCCGCGTCCCAAGAGGTAGATGCCTTCGAGTAGTGCGGTTTTGCCGCTGCCGTTTTTGCCGCTGATGAGGGTGCAGCGTGGGTGCAGTTCCAGCGTGGTGGCGGCGAGGTTGCGCAGGTGTTCGAGGCGCAGTTGGCGGAGGCGGCTCATGCGCTGTCGCTGCGGTATTGCAGGGCTTCGGCGAGGTGCGCGCGGCTGACGGTGGCGCTTGCGGCAAGGTCGGCGATGGTGCGCGCCACTTTGAGGATGCGCTGGTAGCTGCGCATCGAGAGGTGCATCCGTTCAGCGGCGCGGTCGAGCAGCGGCAGGACGTCCGCTTCGGCGTGCAGGTGTTGTTCGAGTGCGCGCCCGCTTAATTCGGCGTTGGCGCGGCCTTGGCGACGTTGCTGAATGGCGCGTGCCGCTTCGCTTTGCGCGCGCAGCTGGGCGCTGGTTTCGCCGGGGCTGTGTTGTTCGCGCAGTTGTGCCGGGGTCAGGCGGGCGACGGTGAGGTGGATGTCGATGCGGTCGAGCAGCGGCCCGGAGATTTTTTGCCGGTAACGCGCGATTTGGTCGGGGGTGTCGCTACAGGCGCGTTCGGGGTCGCCGTGGTAGCCGCAGGGGCAGGGGTTCATTGCGGCGATGAGTTGGAAGCGCGCCGGGAAGTCGCTTTTCATCGCGGCGCGGCTGATGGTGATGTGGCCGTTTTCCAGCGGTTCGCGCAGCATTTCGAGGACGCGGCGGTCGAATTCGGGCAGTTCGTCGAGAAAGAGGACGCCGTGGTGGGCGAGGCTGATTTCGCCCGGCTTGGGGTAGGAACCGCCGCCGACCAGTGCGGTGGCGGAGCTGCTGTGGTGTGGCGCGCGGTAGGGGCGCTGCCGCCAGTCGGCGGGGTTGAAGCCGCTGCCGGCGAGCGAGCGGATGGCGGCGCTTTCTATCGCCTCGTTGTCGCTCATCGCAGGCAGGATGCCGGGGAAACGCTGCGCCAACATCGATTTGCCGGTGCCGGGCGGCCCGCTCATCAGCACGTGATGACCGCCGGCGGCGGCGACGAGCAGGGCGCGTTTTGCCTGGTGCTGGCCGATGACGTCGGCATAGTCGGGGTATTGGCGCGGCGGACGCATGGCGGCAACAGGCGGCGCAGGCCAGGGGCGCTGTCCGTGCAGGATGGCGGCAAGTTCGGCGAGGCTGCCGGCACTGTGGACATTATCGGGCGCGACCAGCGCCGCTTCGTGGTGGTTTTCCGGGGCGGTGATGATGTCGCGGCGGGCGTCGTTTGCAGCGAGCGCGCAGGGCAGGATGCCGCTCACCGGGCGCAGTTGCCCGCTCAGCGCGAGTTCGCCGTGGTATTCGTGCGCGGCGGTGGCGTCTACCGGGATTTGCCCGGAGGCGGCGAGGATGCCGAGGGCGATGGCGAGGTCGTAACGCGCGCCGTCTTTGGGCAGTTCTGCCGGGGCGAGGTTGATGGTGATGTGTTTTGCCGGGAACTCAAAGCCGCTGTTCAAGATAGCGGCGCGGACGCGGTCTTTGCTTTCTTTCACGGCTTTTTCCGGCAGACCAACGAGGGTCATCGCCGGCAGGCCGCTGGCAAGGTGGACTTCGACCCGCACCAGCGGCGCGTGCATGCTCAAGGGGGCGCGGGTGTGGATGGTGGCGAGGTTCATGCGGGCTGGCGGTGGGAAGGGGGCGCTATTGTACGGGAGGGACAGGGCAGGGCGCATAAAATTCCCCGCCGGAGCGGGGTGCGGGCGGGGATATTCAGGGCGTTGTGTATTCCAGTCCGCCTTGGTTTTGCAGCAGGGTCGGGGTGATTTCGGTAAAGGTTTTGTCTTGCAGCAGCTCGGCGGTTTCTTTCAGGTATTTTTGGAAATGCGGGCTGTCGCGGTGGCTTTGGTAGGCGGCGTCATCGTCGTAGATTTCAAAGAAATACCATTTGTTCGGCTGGTCTTTGTCGGTAGCGGCGTAAATGGCGCGCACGCCGTTTTCTTTGGCGATGAATTCGCTCATTTCTGCCTTGACGATTTTGGCGAACGGCTCGTTGGCTTCCGGTTTGACGGTGACGCTGACGAAGTTGGTGCGGGTGTTTTTATTCTGTTCGACTTTTTTGTCGCCGAGGTATTGCGGCTCGATGTTGTATTTGTGTTTGTGGTCGGTGAGGATTTGCGGCGAGGCTTCGCGGAATTTTTGGTATTGCGGCGACTGGATATGCGCCTGGTAGGCGGCGTCATCGGCGTAGATTTCGATCATGTATGCCATTTGCGGATTGTCTTTTTGTTTGACGAAATACATGGCGAGGGTTCCCGGCTCTTTTGCGAGCGAGGTGCGGATGTTTTCGTCGCCGATTTGGTCGTAGGCGGCGCTCTGGCCGTCTTTTATGCCGAGTTCAAAGATGTTGAAAACGGGCGCGGCGTGGGTGCTGGCGGCGGTGAGAGCAGTCATGAGGATTGTGGTTTTTTTCATGGGTTATCCGTGGGTTTTGTGACGGGGCAGTGTAGGCGGTTTGCGTGGGGTTTTTGTGAACAGCGGGCGTTCCGCCAGTAACCCCACCCCGGGTTCCCATGAAAAAGGCGGACGCCTTTTTCATGGGGAGCCTCGTCCCCTCCCCCACAGGGGGAGGGTGTGGATCGGCGGGATTTTGTGCATTCGTTCCCGCAATCGTGTCGCTCGCGGTGGGGCAAGCCCCACCCTACGTTTACAGCCGCAGCAGCCGTTCGGCGTTGCCGTGGGCGATTTGTGCTTTTTCGGCGTCGGTAACGGGCAGCGCGTTGATAAATTCATGTGCGCCGTCAAGGCTTTGGTAGGGGTAGTCGAGTAAATAGAGGATGCGTTCCGCACCGAGCAGTTCGTAGATGAAGTTGAAATGCGGGCGGGTGAGCATTCCGCTGGGGCTGACGTACACCTGTTGGCGGAAGGTGTCGGTGATGCTGCGGGTGAGGTTTGATGCGGCTTGCGGGATGCTGTCGTCGAGGCGTTGCAGCCAGAACGGCAGCATTTCACCCCAGTAGCCGCTGATGATGTGCAGGTGCGGGTTGCGGTCGAGTGCGCCGGAGAGGATGAGGCGCAGCAGGTGGATGCCCGCCTCGTTGTGCCAGCCCCAGGCGAACATGGACAGGCGCGCGGCGAGTTCGGGGGCAAAGCCGCTGTAGTAGGCGGCCTGCACGGCGGGGACGGGGATGCCGGGGTGGAGGTAAAGCGGTACTTGCAGTTCGTTGAAGGCGGCGAGGAGGTCGCTGTATGCGGGGGCGTCAAGGAAGGTTTCGGCGGGGCGGCCATTGATGAGCGCACCCTTGAGGCCGAGTTGGCACACGGCGCGTTCCAGCTCTTTGACGGCGGCATCGGGGCGCGACCACGGCAGGGTGGCGAAGGCGGCGAAGCGGTCGGGGTGGGCGGCGACGGTGGCGGCGAGGCGGTCGTTCACCGCCTGACTGAGCGCGGGTTATTCGGCGGGCGGTGCGTATTGCGGGAAGCCGCCGAGCGAGAGGACTTGCATGGTGATGCCGGCGGCGTCCATGTCGGCGAGGCGTTCGGCGTCCCAGTCCATGCCTTTGCGGGTGGAGTCGGTGTTGGCGATGACTTGCGGGCGGCTGCGGTCGGGGTTGTTGCCGTCGCGGACGGTTTTGCCCCAATCGGGCAGGTACGGCGCGGCGGCCAGCGCGGCGGGCATGGAGGCCTGGGCGGTGGCGGGGTCGAGAACGTGTTCTTCGAGGCAGATGAGTTTCATGGTTTTGCGGTGTTATGCCGCCAGCGCTTTCAGTGCGGCAATCAGTTTTTCGGCGTGCGCTTTGGCAAGTTCTTTTTGCGCGTTGATGGCTGCTTCATTGGCGCGGTCAATATAGCTGATGCCGGTGGTGTAAATCGGCGGCTGGTATTCAAGATTGCACAGCGTCGCAATGGTTTCAATGGGCGGCAGGTATTCTTCAATGGTATGGCGGAAGAAGCCGCCTTTTTGGTAAACACTTTCCGGTGCGCCGGTAGTGAAGGAGAGCAGCAGTTTTTTGCCACCGAGTTTGCCTTGTGCGCCGTGGGCGAAGCCGTGCAGAAAGACTTTGTCCAGCCAGAGTTTCATCACGCCGGGGATGCTGTACCAGGAAAAGGGGAATTGCCAGACGATAATATCAGCTTTAAGCAAGGAGTCCTGTTCGGCAGCAATGTCGAAGCGGTAATCGGGATAGAGGGTATCGAGGCGGTGGATTTCTGCCTGCGGCAGGGATTTTTCGAGGGTTTCGATGATGGTTTTATTGGCGACGGATTGTTGTAAATCGGGGTGGCCGCAGATGATCAGGATGTCTTTCATGGATGCTCCTTTGAGTTTGCGATTTATTTGCCCGCAAATTCGGGCAGGTTGGCGGCGATAAGTTTCGGCGCAAATTCGCGGATTTCGTATTGCGCTTTGTCCGGGTAATAGACGTCTTCTTCGAGAATTTTTTGCAGGGTGTCGCGGTCGGTGTGGGCGAAAATGACCCCGGCGGGTTTGTCGCTGTTTATATAAAGGCCGAGCATGAGAAAGACGCCCGCGTCGAAATGTTTTTTGAACCAGGCGGAGTGCTGCGCGAACAGGGTTTCGTGTTGTTCTGCGGAAAGACCTTAATTGACGGTGATATTGATGAGATACATGGGGTTTCCTTTTTTGGGGATGGGGTGATTTGTTGCAAGCTACGCCAATAATCTTGAAAACGTAGGGGCGGTTAGAGCCTGTTCAAAATCTTGTGGAATCGCATTTTTCCGTGTGCTTGTGTAGGGAACTGAAAACCGGGAAAACAGCCAATATGCCCCCTCTCTCGCTGCGCGAGCTGTTCCAGTCCCTGTGGGACAAGCTTTGCTCGCGTAGCGACAAGTATTGCTTGCGCAGCAAGAGAGAGGGCTGGGGCGAGGGCGGTAAATAATTGAAAAAGCGATAATTTCAGTTCATGAGCAATATCGCTCACCCCCACCCCGACCCTCCCCCGCTGCGGGCGCTGCGCGCCCTGCAGGGGAGGGGGGAATTCGGCGTAGCCATTCAAATTTGTATGTAT